>JBBQMI010000377.1:0-3033 GCA_038328825.1 Acidimicrobiia bacterium
CGCAAGGCCGAGGCGTGTGCCGAGACCCAGGCGCACCTCGTCGCGATGGGCGGTGACGCGCTCGGAGTTCCCACCCACCTCGGCGAGCTCGACGCGCTCGACGTACTCGTGGACCGGACCGTCGACCGCTTCGGCCGGCTCGACATCGTGGTGAACAACGCGGCCACCGCGCTGGCGCAGCCGCTCGGCTCGTTCACCCCCGAGGCGTGGGAGAAGGTCTACGACGTCAATCTCCGAGGCCCGGTGTTCCTCGTGCAGGCCGCGCTCCCGCACCTCACCGAGAGTCCGGTGGCGTCGGTCGTGAACATCATCTCGGCGGGTGCGTTCCTCTTCTCCGCGCAGGTGTCGATGTACGCCGCCGCGAAGGCTGCGCTCATGTCGTTCACGCGTTCGATGGCCGCCGACTTCGCGCCGCGCGGCATCCGGGTCAACGCGATCGCGCCGGGAACCGTCGACACCGACATGGTCCGCAACACCGGCCCGGAGAGTGCGGCGATGATGGCGCAGGCAGGGTTCATGCGCCGGGCCGCCGACCCCGACGAGATGGTCGGCCCGGCGTTGTTCCTCGCCTCCGACGCATCGAGCTTCGTGACCGGACAGGTCGTCCTGGCCGACGGCGGTCTCGTCCCGCACTGACGCAGGCGAGCGGACGGGCACCCCGAACCCATGGCGATCCTGCTCGGCCTCTGTGCCGCCGCCCTCGTCGGCACGGCCGACTTCCTCGGCGGGTTTACGTCGCGGCGCTCGACGACCGGCTCGGTCGTGTTCACGTCGCAGGGCGCATCGCTGGTCGTCGCGATCGTCATCGTGCTCGCGTTCTCGGTCCCGGTGGCGCCCATGCACGATCTCCTGGTCGGGGTCGGCGTGGGTACGGCCGCGATCGTCGGGATCCCGTCGCTCTACCGTGGGCTCGCGGGTGGGCGCATGAGCGTGGTCGCGTCGATCAGCGCGATCGGGACAGGGGTCATCCCGGTCCTCTGGGCCCTCGTGCACGGTGAACGGCCGAGCCTGCTCGCGTTGCTCGGTGCGCTGCTCGCGATCGGCGCGGTCATCCTCGTGGCCCGACCGGCGTCGGCCGACGGCGAACCCGACGGCGAGCTCGAGAGCAGAGGGGTCCCGAGGCTGGGCCTCCGCGCCGAGCTCGGATACAGCGTCGCGGCCGCGCTCGGCTTCGGCGTGGCGACGACGCTCTTCTCCGAGGTCGGGAACAACAGCGGTGCGTGGACGATCCTCACCGCGCGGCTCGTGACCGTGCCGGTGGCGTTCGTCGCGGTCGCGCTCGTGCTGCGGGGCCCGCTGATCCCACACCGTCGCGACCTGCCCTTCGCCCTCGGCATCGGGGTCGTGGAGGCGGTCGCGAACCTGGTGCTCATCTACGCGTTCCGGGGTCACCTCACCTCGCTGGTGGCACCGGTCGCAGCGGTGTACCCGGCGATGACCGTGCTCCTCGCGCGCGTCGCCCTCGGCGAGCATCTCGGTCGTGTCCGCACCGCCGGCCTCGCGCTCACTCTGTGCGGCCTCGTGCTCATCGCCTCCGGCTGATCACGCCGGGCCGATCGCTCGTAGGCTCCCTCCCCATGTGGAGCGAGTGGATCCCGTACCGGCTCGGACCGTGGGTACCAGCGAGCGGAGCGATCTGAGATGGAGAAGCTGGTCTATCTCGTCTGGGGTGACGACGCCCACCGTGAACCGTTGCGGGCGCACCTGCTCGACGAGGTCGCGTCCGGGCTGCTCGCACTCGGTGCCCGGGCCGTGACCGTGAACGTGCACGACGACGCCGCGGCCGAGGCGCCTGCGCCGGTTCCCACTCCCGACGACGAAGCGCCGCTACTCGCCGAGGTGTCGGTCTGGGTCGACGCGTACGACCGGCGGGGGCCGTTCGAAGCGCTCCTCGCGGAGCCCCAGATCGACGTCGGCGAGGTCACCATTGCCGGGTACCTGGTCGTCGAGTCCGTGTACGACGACTACGGCACGACCGAGTGGGCGTCACCGCGCGACTGGCCCGACGGCGAACGATCGCCCGGGGTGCTCACCGTCGGCCTCATCCACCGTCCGGCCGACCTCGGCTACGACGAGTGGATCGAACGCTGGCACGGGACCCAGTCGCCGCGTTCGGGCGAGCTCCAGCCGCGCACGCGCTACGTGCGCAACGAGGTGGTGCGCGCACTCACCCCCGACGCGCCCGAGGTGCACGGCATCGTGGAGGAGGGCTGGCCCTCCGCCGGGCACGTCGCTGATCCGATGCTGTTCTTCAACACGGGAGGCGACCCCGAGGCGCTCGGCCCGCTCGTCGACGAGATGCTCGCCAACGTGAACGCGTGCCTCGACCTCGCCCGCTTCCGGAGCTCCACGATGAGCGAGTACTTCATCCGGTCCCGATAGCGAGGAGAGAGGTACACCGATGCTCTCGGGCCCCCTACTAGTCGCTCGGTCACCGCGAGGTCAGAGCGGCTGGTTGGCGTGGCGTCGCTGGGGCTGGTGGTCGCGCTTGGTGGAGAAGCGCGCGAGCGCACCGGCCAGGAGCCGCCGGGTGTCGACCGGGTCGATGACCTCGTCGACGTAGCCCCGACGTTCGGCGACCTGGGGGTTGAGGAACGCGGCCTCGTACTCCGACTCGAGCTCCCGTCGTCGCCCCACCGCGCCCGACCACTCGCCGTTCCCGGAGTCGGTCCCGCTCGCCTCGGTTTCGCTCACCTCGGCGAGGCGCAGCTCCCGCCCGTGCAGGATCTGCACCGCACCCGAGGCGCCCATCACCGCGATCTGCGCGCTCGGCCACGCCGCGCACCAGTCGTTCCCGATCCCGCGTGAGTCCATGACGATGTACGCGCCGCCGTAGGCCTTGCGCAACACCACACCGAGCCGCGGCACCGTCGCGGCGGCGTACGCGTGCACCAGCTGCGCGCCGTAGCGGATGATCCCGCGCCACTCGAGGTCGCGGCCGGGCTCGTAGCCGGGAGTGTCGACGAAGGTCACGAGCGGCAGGTTGAACGCGTCGCACGACTGCACGAACCGCGCGCCCTTGAGGGAAGCCGC
>JBBQMI010000378.1:0-3025 GCA_038328825.1 Acidimicrobiia bacterium
GACGTGGGCGCGGCTCATGGTGGCGGTCGGGTCGTTGCCGCCGAGGACGCGGGTGAGGGCCGGGTACAGGTCGTGGTCTTCGGCTTGTTCGTGGGGATCGAGTTTCTCTACGAGGAATCGATGTATGTCACGCACGAGCGAGATCGTCTCGGCCGGCCGTGCGGAGTCGAGCTGGTCGGCGACGTCGCGAATGCGCGCGAGGTCGGGGCGCAGGGTGGTGTGCTCGGCGCTGAACCGCCGTGCGAGCGCAGCTTCCTGTGCGTTGAGCCGGGTCGTGGAGGTCGTGTCACGCAGAGCCCGCAGTGCGTTGAGGATCACGGCGACATCGATGAACTCCTGCAGGATCGCGCCCCAGACCGGTGGCAGGTAGCCCAACGCGGCGACGACCATCGCGCCGAGCGACAGGCCGATGCCGACGACGACGCTCTGCACCGCGATCCGGCGGCTTCTGCGCGCGATGACGACGGCTTCACCGAGCCGGTCGAGGCGATCGACGGTGAGGACGACGTCGGCAGCTTCGGACGATGCGGTCGCACCACGAGCCCCGACGGCGACGCCGACGTCGGCGAGCGCGAGCGCGGGCGCGTCGTTGATGCCGTCACCGACCATGATCGTGCGCCCGGCGCGCTGCTCGAGCCGGACCGCCTCGACCTTCTCGGCCGGGGTCCGGTCGGCGAGGACGTCGTCGACGCCGATGACTGCTCCGACGGTCCGGGCGTTCTCTTCCCGGTCACCGGTCACCATGACGATGCGGCGAATGCCGTCGCGGCGGAGCTGGCGGATGGTTCGCGCCGCGTCAGGGCGGATCGGATCGTCGAGCAGCAACGCGCCGACCGGCGCGTCGTCGACGTCGACGAAGATCGTGAGCGCGCCGTCGAGCTCGGCGCGGCGTCGAACGTTGCGCGCCCACGATGAGCGGCTCCCGGCATGGGTCCAGCTCGCTTTGCCGACCGCGACCGGTCGATCGTCGACGAGCCCGCGTACCCCCTGACCCGGCACCTCCTCCACGTCGTCGGGGAGCGACAAGGGAAGGTTGCGGTCTCGGGCGGCGCGCACGACGGCGGCGGCGAGGACGTGTGGAGACACTTGGTCGAGGCTCGCCGCGTACCGCAGCACGTCGTTGGCCGACATGTCGGCGGCGCAGATGATGTCGGCGACCCGCGGGTGGCCGCTCGTGATCGTGCCCGTCTTGTCGAACAACAGGATCTCGCCGGCGGCGAGCTGCTCGAGCGCAGCACCGCCCTTGAGGACCACGCCGCGGCGTGCTGCGCGCGACAGGCCCGACACGATCGCGACCGGGGCGGCGAGGATGAGCGGGCACGGTGTGGCGACCACGAGGACCGCGACGGCGCGCTCGAGATCACCTGAGGCGGCCCACGCGAGGCCGGCGATCGCGAGCGCGACGCCGAGGAACACGCTGGCGTAGCGATCGGCAAGCCGCACGAACGGTGCGCTCGACGCTTGCGCTTCGGAGACGAGACGGACGATGCCGGCGTAGGTGCTCTCGGCCGCGTTCGTCGTGGCCCGCAGGTCGAAGGGGCCGCCCGCGTTCACCACTCCGCTGCGTACTGCGTCGCCGGTGGCGTGCGTGACCGGCAGTGGCTCGCCCGTGAGCGCGCTCTCGTCGAGTACCGCGGCATCGGATTCGACGAGACCGTCGACGGGGACGACTTCGCCGGGCTCGACGAGGAGCAGGTCGCCGCGGACGACGTCCTCGATCGGCGGGGACATGAGCGCGCCGTGGTCGTAGCGGTGCGCGACCCGGGGTGCGCGGGCGAGCAGTGCGTGTAGTTCGCGTTGGGCGCGACCGGCGGCACGCGCCTCGAGCGTACGGCCGCTCGCGAGCATGACGGTGATGACTGCGCCGGCGAGATACTCGCCGATGACGAGCGTGCCGACGAGCGCGAGGACCGCGAGAGCATCGACACCGAGGCGGCGGTGCCGGGCGGCATCGATGACCCACCAGCACGCGGGCAGGATCCCGAGGACCGTGTCAACGGCCCACAGCGCATATGCAGCATCGTGCGCGCCGGCGAGGTACAGCAGACCGCCGGCCGCGAGCAGCGTGAGCGCGACGACCAACAGGATCGCCTCGGCGTGGCCACGCACGCGGACCAGACGCGGCTTCACCGCGACCGCTCCCGCACGATCGTCGAGGCCTGCATGCGCCGGCCGTTGTGGGGGATGCTCACGGTCCGCGCGAGGACCGTATGACCCCCGAGACGCGCGACACGGGGGCAGCCATCACGAGGCTGCCCCGTCGAGAGCGCGACGCAAACCGGCGGCGGCTCGGTCGCCGATTCGCCCGAACGCGAGACCGAGCACGGGGTTGGCGAGCCGGAGCGCCCCCTTCAACGAGAGGTCGGCGTCGTAGGTCACCACGCAGCCCCCAACGTCGTCGACGAACGTCATGACATCGACCGAGACCAGCGTGGCGGTTTCAGCTCGGACCTCGATCCGCCGCGATGGGTCGACCTCGACCGTTTCGTAGCGCAACGTGAGGTCTCGGCCGATACTGCGAACGGTGACGTCATACGCGGAGCCGAGGCCCGGCCCCGTGCCTGCGACCTGGGTGGATCGCTTCACCCCGGGATCCCAGTCGGCGAAGTGCTCCAGATCGCTCAGGTATTCGAAGGCCCGGGCCGCGGACCATGGGGTTCGAACCGACGCGGTGTAGCGGGGCATGGTGTCAGCCTTTCACTGTCAAGGTACGGGCGAAGATCTGCCAGGCCAGTTCCGGTCGTCGGCGAGCCGATCGAGTCGACGGAGCGCCGCCCGACAGATCGCGAGATAGGGCGCGGCCGGCCACGGAACGCCGAAGCCGACACTGCATCGCCCGCGTCCGAGCGACTGCACCCGATGGTCGGTGGCGGTGACACCGCCGACCTTCCAGGCCCAACGGGTGCCGGGTTCGAACCTCGTGATCTGGAAGGGCAACGCGACGCCGAGCGCTGTGGTGACTGTCCCGCGTTCCCCAAGTTCCAGCGCGTTGGCATCGACGACTGCACGGTGGACCGACGGTCCC
>JBBQMI010000379.1:0-3024 GCA_038328825.1 Acidimicrobiia bacterium
GGACGATGAGTCCGGTCTCCTCGGCGAGCGGCACGAAGTCGTTCGGTTCGACGAGCCCGCGGTCCGGGTGTTCCCACCGCACGAGCGCCTCCACGCCCATGACGACCCCGGTGTGCAGGTTGGTGAGCGGCTGAAAGTAGACGCGGAACTCGCCGCGGTCGAGCGCGAGGTGGAGGGCGTTGCCCGTGCGTAGGCTCGAGAACGTGCGCCGCGAGTGCTCGCTCGAGTCGAAGAGCACCGTGCAGGCGCGTCCCGCGGCCTTCGCCTGGTACATCGCGGTGTCGGCGTCACGCAGGAGCGCTTCGGGTGTGTCCGAGGCCGGACTCGACAGGGCGGCGCCGAGACTGAGGCTGATGTAAGCATCGCCGTCGGGCAGCTGGAACGGATCGGCGATCACCGCGTGGACGCGTTCGGCAACGGAGAGCAGCGTGCGTTCCTCCACGAGATCACCGCACATGATCGTGAACTCGTCGCCACCGAAGCGGGCCACCGAGTCGGAAGGGCGGAGCGCGCTGCGGAGCCGGTCGCCGACGGCGGCGAGCACCTGGTCGCCGGTGGCGTGGCCGTACGTGTCGTTGATCCACTTGAAGTGGTCGAGGTCGCAGAAGATCACGCCGACTCGGGTGCCCTTCGCCTCCGAGGTCTCGAGTGCGCCGCGGAGGCGGTCGAGGAACACGGTGCGGTTGGGGAGGCCGGTCATCGGGTCGTGGATCGCCTGGTGCGCGATCCGTTCCGCGATGGCCTTGCGCTCGGTGATGTCTTCGATCTGCGAGATGACGTAGCGCACGCCGTCGGTGCCGTCGGGCACGGCGGCCGCAGACACCGATGCCCACACGATGTGCCCGTCGGCATGGTAGTAGCGCCTCTCGTGCTGGTAGCCGGAGATCTGGCCTGCCGCGAGATCCCGGAGCCGATCGAGGTTGGCGAACGTGTCGTCGGGATGGCTGATCGAGGTGATCGATTGGCCCGCGAGCTGATCCGGGGTCCGACCGAGCATCTTCGCGAACGCGGAGTTCACGCGGATGATCGTGCCGTCGGCGCCCGACATCGCGATGCCGATCGGCGCATGTTCGAACGCGACCTGGAACCCGGCCTGGACCTCGGCGAGCTCGGCCTCGACCGCGCGCCGTTCGGTGAGGTCGCGGAGGTTCACGACGATGCCGCCCACCGCGGGGTGGTCGGAGAGGTCGGTGCCGACGACCTCCATCGGGATGTAGTGGCCGTCGGCGTGCAGGGCCCGGATCTCCAGCGGGTCGCCCTCGTCGGTCGGACCGAGGAACTCGGCGAAGCTCTCGACCGTCTTCGTCCGGTCGTCGGGATGGATGAGGTCGAGCCCGTGGCGGCCGACGAACTCGTCGAGCGGGTAGCCGAGCAGTCGCGTCGCCGTCGGGTTCGCCCAGCGGATCTCGATGCCGTGGTCGATCACGAGGAGCACGTCGGTCTGCTCGTTGACGAGCACCCGGAACCGCTCCTCGCTCTCCGCGAGCGAGCGGGTGGCTTCCTTGACCATGACCGCGGCGCGCCGTTCGTTGCGGCGGCCGAGGGCGGCGATCGCGAAGAGCAGGAAGCTCACGAAGATGCCGAACCCGAGCAGGAGGTCCCGCGCGCCGGTGAGATCGGCCGACTCCTGCGCCGGCGTCATGCGCATGTCGAGGCGGAGGGACCGGCCGAACACCGTGAGCTCGCTCCTACGGACCGTGCCGGCGCGTGCGTTGCCGCGGAAGCCCGAGTCGGTCACGAGGGGCGGGCGCTTCGAGCCGATCTCCGAGATGCTGAAGCCGTGCAGTCGTTGCACCCGGGCGAGGACCTCACTCGCGAGCACGTCGGGGTTCATGAGCGCGGCGCCCCAACCCTGGAACGTGCCCGTCGCCGACGCCGAGCCGGCGATCGCCGCGAGGATCTCCGGTCGGCTCCCGCCGGTCTGCTCACCGGTTCCCCGGAAGATGTCGCTCAAACCGAGGTGGGTGCCGTCGCGCGTCGATTCGAGCGCGGTCGGGTCGACGCCGAGCGCGGCGCGTGAACCCTCACCGTCGAGGCTGAGCCCCGTCGGCTCCACGTAGAAGTACCGGAACGCGTCCGCACCGGACGGGACCAGCGCGGCGATCCCCGATGCTCCCGCAGCGTGGATGTCGAGCCGGTGCGCGTCGACGAAGCGTTGGAGCGCCGCCGCGTCGAGCGTGCCACCCGCGAACGTGTCCTTCGCGGCGCCGCGAGCCTGTTCCGCCGCCGCGTCGACGAGGGCCCGCGTCGTCGCGCGGGTCTGCAGAGCGGTGTCGGCATCGGCCGCCGCGAGTTCCCGGTCGCGCATCCGCAACGAGTGCGCATAGAGACCGAACGAGATCGCGATCCCGACGGTGAGCAGGATCCAGGGCGTGAGGCCCGACCGGTAGATGCGATGGCCGTAGCCGTCGGCCGACGACGGGCCGCGCGCGCTGGGGGAGGGCCCGGCCGCGGTGGGACCGGAGGCGTCGTCGTCCACACCGTCGTTTCGGCAGCTCAGAGGGCCTGCCTGAGGGGATTCGGCCCGGTCGGTGGAACGGGCCCTCGTGCACCAAGCGGACCGGCCGGTTCGGCCTGTCGGGCCTCAGCCCTCGTGTTCCTTGCGGTGACCGTCGCGGAGCTCGTGGAGCGCTTCGGGCGCGATGTCGTCGGGCTCGGCCACGGCGACCCGGCACTTCGTGACCGCCCGCAGGGTCGAAGTGCGCTTGCCGCCTTCCAACAGAGCCCGCTCACCCAGGACCGCGCCCGGGCCGAGCTCCGCGACGACGGTGCCGTCGACCTCCACCGCGAGCACGCCGTCGAGCAGGAGGAACAGCTCGCGGCCCGGGTCACCCTGTTCCACGAGGGTCTTGCCGGCTCCGAGCTTCTTCAGCTTGGGCGACGCGCCCGGACGCATCATCGTGACCGACAGCTCGCGTTCGAGTGCAGTCTCGACCGCGGTCGCAAAGGCGGGGGAATCCTGATTCCCCCACGGAGAGTGCTTGCCGAATGCCTTGTGGTACCAGTCCTTGTATTCGATCAGGC
>JBBQMI010000380.1:0-3017 GCA_038328825.1 Acidimicrobiia bacterium
GACCGCTCCTTCTATGCTCCAGTGACCCGAGTTGTGCACGCGGGGCGCCATCTCGTTGGCGAGCAACCGGTCGCCGACCTGGAACAGCTCGAGCGTGAGCACGCCTACATAGTCGAGGTCGTCGAGCAACGCGGTCACCGACCGGTGGGCCGCGGCGACGAGGTCGTCGGTCAGGTCGGGTGCCGGGGCGCGGGACACGCGCAGGATCCCGTCGACATGGTGGTTCTCGACGAGCGGCCAGATCCGTGTGTCGCCGTCGACGTTGCGTACCGCGATCACGGAGAGCTCGCGGTCGAACGCGACGAAGGCTTCGACGAGCAGGGGTGCGGCCGGGCCGAGCTCGTCCCACGCCGACGCGACATCGTCGGCGTCGCGCAGCACGACCTGACCTTTCCCGTCGTAGCCACCGGTGCGGGTCTTCAAGACCGCGGGGAGGCCGATGGTGGCGACCGCGGCTTCGAGCCCGACGCGGTCGTCGACCCTGGCGAACGCGGCGGTCTCGATGCCGAGGTCGGTGAACCGCTGCTTCTCCGGCAGGCGGTCCTGCGACACGTCGAGTGCGGCCGGTGGAGGCCACACCGCGGTGCCGGCGTCGGCGATCGGGGTCAGTACCCCCGCGGGCACACCTTCCCACTCGTAGGTGACGACGTCGGCGCCGACGGCCGTGCGGGAGACGGCGTCGGCATCACCGAGCTCGCCGACCACGAGCTCACCGACCGCGCCCGCCCCGGCCTCGCTCGACGGGTCGAGGAAGCGGAACGTGACTCCCAGCGGAACACCGGCGAGCCCGAGCATCCGACCGAGCTGCCCGCCGCCGAGCACCACGACCATGGGGTTCGAGGCGGGCTTCGGCATCGGCGTTGTTGTAGCACCCAGATGGTCGAATCCGCAGCGTCCGCTCGACCGCCCACCCACTGCGGTGCGGTGAGTGCGCGTCCGCGGGCTCCGCTTCTTCTCCGGTGTGGGAGCCGCGGAACCCGGAGCTATGCTCTTCGACTCGCGACAGCGCCGTCGCCCAATCGATTTCCCGTGGCAAGGCCGGGTCTCTGGGTGAGGCGCACACTGTGTGCTGGTCCTTGCGGCGCCGCGGGTCCCGAGCGAAACGGAGCCCGTTCCTGTGAGTCAGCCCGAGCACGGTCGTCCCGCACGCGCCGCGGCCCGGCGCGGAGAGCGGCATCGGAGTCACCGCCAGGTCGCGGAGCTCGACTCGTGCGGGATCGGCTTCGTCACCCACACGTCGGGTGAGCCGAGCCGCGAGATCGTGCAGCTCGCGCTCACGGGTCTGGCGTGCGTGAAGCACCGCGGTGCGATCGCGGCCGACGGGCTCTCGGGCGACGGCGCCGGGATCCTCGTGCCGATCCCGCGTGGGTTCTTCGGTCGGGTCGCCAACGCAGCGACCGGGCGCGAGCTCCCTGCGGAACGGCTCGGTGTCGTGAACGCGTACCTCGCGCTCGACGACGCGGGCGCACGGGCTGTTGCCGAGATGGCCGTAGCTGACGCGTGCGCGGCCGAGGGCCTCGAGCTCGCGGGCTGGCGCGACGTCCCGATCGACGTGACCCAGATCGGCGAGAGCGCCCGTGCGGATCTCCCCGCGATGCGCCAGGCCTTCCTGGTGCGACCCGCAGGAGTGGCGGTCGAGGAGGCGGAACGGAGCGCGTACCGGGCTCGCCGGGCTGCCGAAGCCGCGTGTCGCGACGCCGACGTGCGGGCCTACTTCGCGAGTTGGAGCTTCAGCACCGTCACCTACAAGGCGCTCGTGATCAGCGATCGCCTCACCGCGTTCTACCCCGATCTCACGGCAGAGGACTTCGCCGCGTCGCTCGCCATCTTCCACAGCCGGTTCTCCACGAACACCATGCCCGCGTGGGAGCGGGCCCAGCCGTTCCGCCTGCTGTGCCACAACGGTGAGATCAACACGGTCGAGGGCAACGAGAACCGGATGGTCGCGCGCGGCGTGCTCGGCACCGAAGCGGCGGGTCTCGGACCGGAGGAGCAGTTCCGGCCGCTCTTCGAAGCCGACGACTCCGACTCCGGCAAGCTCGACGTCGCGATCGAGCTCCTCCTGCGCGGCGGGCGCGACGTGCGCCACGCGATCGCGATGACCGTCCCCGAAGCGTGGGAGGGTCAACGCGACCTCGCACCCGGCGTGCGCGAATTCTTCCGCTACCACGCGTGCCTGAGCGACCCGTGGGACGGTCCCGCGGGCCTGGTGTTCACCGACGGACGACGCGTCGGCGCGGCGCTCGACCGCAACGGACTCCGGCCGATGCGCTGGCAGGCCTGCGAAGACGGCCTCGTCGTGTGCGCGTCGGAGACCGGCGCAGTGCCCATCGAGGGCCACGGTTCGGTGCGGCGCGGTCGCCTCGGCCCGGGCGAGATGCTGTGCGTCGACCCCGAGGCAGGTGGACTGCAGGGCGACGACACGGTGAAGCGGTGGCTCGCCGGCCGCGCCCCGTACGCGGAGTGGGCGGCCGACGGGCTGCGACCGTTCTCGTCGGGCAAGCCGCTCGACGAGACGCCCGAACCCGACGCGCTCCTCGCGCACCAGGGCGCCTACGGCGTGACGAAGGAGGAGGTGGCGATGGTGTTGAAGCCCATGGCCGCCGACGCCAAGGAGCCCACGTTCTCGATGGGCGACGACATCCCCTTCGCCACCGCGTCGTCGCGACCCCGTCCGCTGTTCAACGCGCTGAAGCAACGCTTCGCCCAGGTGAGCAACCCGCCGATCGACCACCTCCGAGAACGGCTGGTCATGTCGTTGCGGACGTGCCTCGGTCCCCGGCGTCCGTTGTTGAGCGAGGGGCCGGAGGCGGCGCGTCTGCTCGAGCTGCCGACGTTCTTCCTCTACCCGTCGGCCGTGGCGACCCTCCTCGATCCCACCCTCTCGCCGTTCGCGGCCGAGCGCCTCGACGCGACGTTCCCGGTCGGGGGGGGGGGGGGGGGGGGCGCGGCCCCCCCCCCCCCGCGCCCCCGCCCCCCCCCGCGCGCCGGGGGGGGGGGGGGGGGCCGCGGCCCCA
>JBBQMI010000381.1:0-3003 GCA_038328825.1 Acidimicrobiia bacterium
GCGATCCCGAGGCTCTGCAGGAGCGGGACGTGGGTGGCGAGGAGCTCGGCCACGCCCCCGCCGTACGCGGTCGCGTTCACGTGGAGGATGCGAGCTCCCCGCAGGGGTTCCGCGAGCGCACGAATGCGGTCGATGGTCTCCTGACCGGCGAATTCGACGTACGCGTCGAGATCCTTCTCGAGCAGTGGAACTCGTTCGAGCACGGAGCCTCCTGCACAGCGGGCGAGTCCGGTGCAATCTATCGACCGTGAAGCCGACTCCCGGACACCGTGCGGAGAAGACCGCGGTCGTGTGCCCCGACAAGTTCCGCGGGACCCTGAGCGCCCCGGCAGCAGCCGAGGCGATGGCCACGGGCCTCCGCACGGCCGGCTTCGCTACGGTGCTCACCGTTCCGCTTGCCGACGGCGGTGAGGGGACCATTGACGCGCTGCTCCATGCTCGCGGGGGCGCGCGTCGCAGAACGTCGGTCACCGGACCCCTCGGCGATCCGGTCGACGCCGAGTGGGCTGTCCTGCCCGACGGCACCGCGGTGGTCGAGATGGCGAACGCGAGCGGGCTCGCGCTCGTGCGCGACCGCAACGACCCTCTGCGCGCGTCGACCCGCGGCACGGGCGAGCTCATCGCCGCGGCCGCGCGCAGCGGCGCCCGGCGCATCATCGTCGGTGTGGGCGGGAGTGCGACGACCGACGGCGGGCTCGCCGCGATCGAAACGTTGGGATGGTCGTTGGCCGGACTCGACGTGACCGTCGCGTGCGACGTGACGACGCGTTTCGCCGACGCGGCGCGCGTGTACGGACCGCAGAAGGGCGCGACCGGAGCCCAGGTCTCGCTCCTGACCCGTCGGCTCGGGCAACTCTCGACCGCGTTCCTCGACCGGACCGGTGTCGACGTGACGCAGGTCGAAGGTGGCGGCGCGGCGGGTGGCCTCGCCGGTGGTCTCGCCGCCATCGGCGCCAAGCTCGAGCCCGGCTTCGAGGTGGTCGCACGCGCCGCCGGGCTCGAAGCCGCGCTCGAGGGCGCATCGATGGTCGTCACCGGCGAGGGCAAGCTCGATCTGACGAGCTTCGAGGGCAAGGTTGTCGGAGGTGTGCTCGAGTGGGCCGCCGAACAGGGCGTGCCCGACCTCGCGGTGATCGCGGGGCAGGTCACCGCGGACGCGCGCGAAGAGCTCTCGGTCCGCGCCGACGTGCAGGTGCTCGCCCTCACCGACCGGGTGTGGCAGGCGGGCGAGGCGTTCGTCCGCACGGCGATCCTCGTGGAGGAAGCCGCGGTCGAAGCGGGCCGCAACGCGCTCGCGTGAGGTTCAGCTGAAGAACGGCTCCATGGGGAGCACGGCTTCGTGCGGGAAGCGTTCGATGTCGGAGAGCGCCGCCGCGAGGTCGAGGCGCGGCACCGCCTGCACGTCGAGGCACGCGACGAACGCGGTGGCGCAGTAGTCGTCGACGCGTTCGTGGAGGCCGAACGCGAGCACGCCCGGTCGCGGTCGCTCGGTCCATCCGCCGCCCGACTCCGGGTGTGTTGCGCGGAACGCTTCGAACTCGGCGTCCTGGCCCTCGAAGAAGATCGCCATTCCGATCTGCTGGATCGTCACCCGAAGGTCGTTGGTGAAGACGATCGGGTCGGGCATGTGCCAGCGGTAGAAGCCGACGAGGTGGGGAAGGGCCGAGACCGGTGACCGCGCCACCTCGAGTGGGGCACCCGCGAACGGCGCGTGGTGCGCACCCATGCCCCACGCGGTGCCGACGTAGTCCTCGAGACCGGTGCCGCAGATGGTCGGCAGCTCGCGGTCACCGTCGCGGTACACCTTCACCTCGCCCTCGCCGTACCAGAACCCGTCGTCGAGCACCCGCACCCCGACTGCGCACCCGATGAACCGACCGGGACCGCGGAACCCGTCGGCGATCACGAAGTCGCGCGCCATCGTGGTGGGGTTCTCGCGCCGGAATGACGCGTGGAGCACACCGGCGTCGTCGGGAACCGGACCGAGTGTCACGTCGAGCTGGTAGTAGCAGTCGAGCGCCCGCGCCGCGCCGTTCGTCACCTCGATCCGCACGTGTCCACGGAACGGCATCGGGACGTAGCTGTTGAAGCCACGGCCTTCCTGCGCGCTCGTGAGCGCCGACGCGAACGCGACCGGTCGGCCGTGCGGCAGTCCGAAGAAGTCGAGACACGGCACCGAGATGCTCGGCGCCTCGGCGCCGTCGTAGAAGACCTCGAGCACGAGTGCCCGCATGAGTTCCGGAGGCGCCGGTGGGAACGTCATCCAGACGTGGCGGATCGTGCCCGGGCCGTCGAGATCGGCGAGCACGACCCGCTCCCCGGGGTCCAGCCGACGCGACGGTGCACCCTTGCGTCCGCCGCCGGCCGTGCCTCCCGCCCCGCGCCCGCCGGTGACGTTCTCGAACGTGACCGCACGGGAGTCGAGTCGGGTGTCGACGATCGAGGGGTCGACGAACGGCGAGCTCGGGCGGGGTGCGTCGGTCACCCGTTCCCGACCCTCAGGCCGACCGTTCGAGATTGAACGCGAGTCGGTACGCGGCAATGTCGCGCATCGGCGGCCGCTCACGTACCTCGACGGGGATCGTCTCGATCTCGTGGTCGGCGTCGAAGCGGGTGAGGAGCTCGCCACCCACTCCGTCGGGCTCGAGTCCGGCGCGTCGCAGCGCGGTCACGAGAATCGCGAGTGCCTGCGGGCCGAGGTCGGGCAACGGTCGGTTGCGGTGCTCGCGCACCCCGAGGTCGACCTGCGCGATCGCGCCGATACCGAACGTCGACACGATGTCGACGAGCAGTCCGAGCTCGACACCCCAGCCCTCGACGAACGGCACCGCGTCGAGCACCTCGCGCCGGCCGGCGTACTCACCGGCGAGCGGCTGCACGATCTGCGCGAGCGGAGGGAAGAGGTGCGAGAGGAGCGGACGCGCGACCAGCTCGGTGACGCGGCCGCCGCCGGGCTCGCCGTGTGAGGTCCGGTCGTAGAAGCCCTTCACGAACGCGGCGCCG
>JBBQMI010000382.1:0-3002 GCA_038328825.1 Acidimicrobiia bacterium
GTCACGGCGAGACCGTCGGCAACCGCACCGGCGTTGTCGCCGGTCCGGTCGTACTCCTCCTTGATGCGGCTGAGGAGGAAGACCTCGTAGTCCATCGAGAGACCGAACACGACGGCGAACATCATGAGCGGCGCCCACGCCTCGATCGGTCCTTCCTTCCCGACGCCGAGGAGGCTCGAGCCCCAACCCCACTGGAACACCGCGACCATCAGTCCGTACGCGACGCCCACCGAGAGCAAGTTCATCACCACGGCTTTCAACGGCACGAGGATGCTCCGGAAGACGACCATGAGCAGCAGGAAGGAGAGGAGGAGCACGATGCCCACGACGACGGGCAGCATCGTGAACGTGTATGCGGAGAAGTCGCTGACCGCGGCGGGAAGGCCGCCGACCGCAGGGTCGAGCGTGGAGTCGCCGAGCGTGGTCGGGATCACGTTGTCGCGGAGGTGGTCGACGAGGTCATCCGTGCGCTCGTCCTGCGGTGAGGTGGTGGGGAACACCTGCATGATCGCGGCGTTCCCGGCGGCGTTCGGTTGGGGTGGCGTCGCGAACTGCACGCCGGGTGTGTCGTTGAACGCGACCGCGAGGGTCCGGAGCTTCGCGAGGTCTGCCGCGCCGTCGGGGGTCTCGGTGACGATGAGCAGCGGACCGTTGAACCCGGGCCCGAAGCCCCTCGAGAGGGTGTCGTAGGCCTGGCGGGTCGTGTCCGACGTCGGTCGGTTGCCGGCGTCGCCGAACCCGAGACGAAGGGCGAACACGGGGAGCGCGAGCACGAGCAGCACGATCAGCGCGATGAGGAAGGCGGGCCATGGTCGCCGCTGGACGACGCGGCTCCACCGGTACCAGAACGTGCGCGTGGGGTCCTTCGGCACCTTGCGGTGGGGAAGGCGGAGCTTGTCGACGTTGCGACCCACGAACCCGAGGAGCGCCGGCAGGAGCGTGAGCGCCGCGGCCATGGTCGTGAGCACGCCGATCGTGGTCCCGACCGCGACACCGCGGAACGTCTGGGTGTTCAGCACGAGCAGGCCGAGGAGCGCGATCACCACCGTGCTGCCCGCGAAGAGCACCGCACGGCCTGCGGTGTCGAGCGCGAGCACGACGGCACCTTCGGGGTCGCGGCCGTCGGCGAGTGCCTCACGGAAGCGCGTGACGATGAACAGCGCGTAGTCGATGCCCACGCCGATTCCGATCATCAACACGGCTTGCGTGGTGAAGCTGGGCATGTTCATCACGTTCGCGACGAGCTCGACGATGGCGATCCCGCAGCCGATGCCGAAAAGCGCGGTTGCGATCGGCAGGCCCGCCGCGAGCACCGAGCCGAACGCGACGAGCAGGATGATCACGGCGAGGATCAGGCCGAGGCCCTCGCTGCTCCCGAATGCCTGCTCGGCGAAGATGTCGCCGCCCATCTCGACCTTCAGTCCCGAGACGTCGACGCCTTCCTTCAGGTCGAGGATCTTCGCGGCCGCGTCGGGGTACTCCGACGACGACCGGTCGGTGAAGTTCACCTCGGCGTAGGCGATCGTCCCGTCGCGCGAGACCCGACGGGCGCCGGCCTCGGTGTAGGGGCTCACGATCGTGACGCCCTCGACCGCCTTGGGGATCTCGGCGAAGAAGTCCTGCATCGCGGCCCTGACCTGTGGGTCTGCAACGCCCTTCGGGTCGGCGAAGACGATCTGACCCTGCTCGCCGGTCCGGTCGCCGAACCCGCGCTCCTTGAGGATGTCGAACGCGCGCTCGCTCTCCGAGCCCGGGAGCGAGAAGTCGACCTTGAAGACGCCGCCGGCCGCACTCGCAAGCGCCATGAGGCCGACGAGGAGCACGACCCATGCGCCGAGGACGATGCGCCGATGCCGGTAGCAGGATCGGGCCAGTCGTTGCATGGGTTCCTCCGCGAGACGATCAGCTCGAGCGACGGGGATCTCCCCACCTCGTCCGGGTGCCAACCGTAGCGACGAAGGCGGTCAGAGGCTGACCGGTTCTGTCGGATCGGTCGCGCGCCACCACCGGTACAGTGCGCCCGTGACCCCGACCGACGATCGCCTGCGCGCCTGGGCGGAACGACTCGGGCCGATCGCGGGTGAAACCGGATCCGAAGCGATCCCGGCGGCCACCGTGGTGCTCCTCCGCGACGGCGTCGATGGTGTCGAGACGCTCGTCCTGCAGCGGAACTCGAAGCTCGCGTTCGGCGGGATGTGGGTCTTCCCCGGCGGGCGTGTCGATGCCGCCGACCGCGTCACCGCCGAGCCGCCCGACCCGGTCGCCGACGTGATCCACACCGCTCGCAACGCCGCGGTCCGGGAGGCGGGCGAGGAAGCCGGGCTGGTGCTCGCGGCAGAGGCGCTCCACGTCTCCGCGCACTGGAGTCCGCCGAAGATCGCGCCCAAGCGGTTCGCAACCTGGTTCTTCGTCGCGCGGGCCCCGATGGGCGACGTCGTCGTCGACGGAGGGGAGATCCACGAATTCGCGTGGGTCCGCCCTGCCGACGGACTCGTCCGACGCGATGCGGGCGAGATCGAGCTCGCGCCACCCACCTGGGTGACGTTGCACGACCTCGCGCAGTTCGCCTCGGTCGACGATGCGCTCGAGACGATCGACCGACGGGAACCGGAGCTGTTCGAAACCCGGATCGCGTCGATCGCCGAGGCGATCGTGGCGATGTGGCGCGGCGACGCCGGCTACGAGACGGGTGATCCGGAAGCAGAGGGTGGGCGGCACCGCCTCGTCATGGCCGACGACGGTTGGACCTACGAGCGCAGCGACGGAGCCGTTCGGTAGCCCCGATGCGTGACCCGCCCGAGCTCCGTCCGGGGGGGGGCTCCGTCGGGAGAGTCGCGGCGATTCTGACGGCCGCACCCTTCGCGGTGTAGAACCAGAGCCTTCGGGGGCGGCAGCGTCACCCCACGTTCGCGGGCGGAGTGACTCGCACCAGGGCGTTGAGTGGTGGCGTTGGGTCACGGATGACCTCCGCCGCTCCCGAGTCGACAGCTCCCGTCGTTCGG
>JBBQMI010000383.1:0-2999 GCA_038328825.1 Acidimicrobiia bacterium
CGTGCTCTTGCCCGAGCCGTTCGGGCCCATGAGCGCGTGGACCTCTCCCGACCGCACCTCGAGGTCGACCCCGCGGAGAATCTCGTGCCCGTCGACCGACGCGTGCAGGTCTTCGATCCTCAACACGCTCATGGGAGGGTCACCAGGACGTCGTCACCGTCGACGCGCACCGCGTAGACCGGCACCGGTCGGGTCGCGGGCAGGCTCTGGGGCTCGCCGGTGACGAGCGAGAACGTGGATCCGTGCTGGGGGCACTCGATCGCGCACTCGTCGGACCAGAGCTCACCCTCCGAGAGCGAGTAGTCGGCATGCGAGCACTCGTCGCCGAGGGAGTACCAATCGTCGCCGATCCGCACGATGCAGAGACGGTGGCCGTCGACGTCGAAGCGCTTCGCGGCACCGGGCGCGACGTCGTGCACCGAGCACACCGTGACCTCGCTACCCATGGAGCCGTCCGACCTTCTCGTCGACTGCGGCGCGCAACGGACCTTCGAGCGCGCGCACCGGGAGTCGGTCGAACACGTCGTCGAAGAACCCCAGCACGATGAGCCGTTCTGCGTCTTCCGGGCGCACGCCGCGCGACTCGAGGTAGTAGAGCTGGTCGTCGTCGATCGGTCCGACGGTGGAGGCGTGCGAGCACTGCACGTCGTTTGCCTCGATCTCGAGGTTCGGGATCGACTCCGCCGCCGCCCCCTCGGTGAGGACGAGGTTGCGGTTGGTCTGGTACGCACGCGACTTCTGCGCTTCCTTCCGGATCCGGATGAGCCCCGAGTACACCGACCGGGCGTGCTCCTCCACGGCACCCTTGAACAACAGGTCACTGCGGGTCCGGGGCGCGGCATGGTCCTGGAGGGTGCGGAAGTCGAGCACCTGCTCCCCGTCGCCGAAGTACACCGCGAGGAGATCGCTCTCGCCGCCCTCGCCCGTGATGAGCGACTCGGTGCGGAGCCGCGCGTAGTCGCCGCCGAGCGCGATCGCCGAGGAACGGAGCGTCGCGTCGCGTCCGACGTGCGCGCGCTGCAACGCGACTTGCCACACCGACGCACCGTGCTGCTGCACCGAGGTGTAGCGGACGTTCGCGCCGTCGCCGACGAGGATCTCGATCACCGCGTCGCAGAGGTGATCGATGCCGTTGGCGGCGTAGCGGTCGAGCACGGTGACCTCGGCCTGCTCCCCCACCACCACGAGTGTGTGCGGGAAGCTCGCGAGCCCGTCGCCCGACGTGAGGTGCTCGACGACGATCGGCTCCTCGACGACGACGCCGGCCGGCACCTTGATGTAGACGCCGCCACCGACGAAGGCGTCGTGCAGGAGCGTGAACGCGTCGGGTGAGGCATCGGAGCAGAAGCCGAACCAGCCCTGGATCTCGGGATCCTCGACCGTGCGCAGATCCCCGACGACGACACCCTTGGCCTCGAGGGCAGGGTCGATCGTCGGGAGTACCACCTTGCGCTGCTGTTCGCCGCGCGGCTGGTACCGCTCGACGTCGAACGTGTCGATCGGGCTGTAGCGCCAGATCTCCTCGGTGGAGCTCGGCCACCCGATCTCGGTGAGCTGCTCGGCCGCGGCGACACGGCGCGCGACGAGCCAGTCCGGCCCGCCGAGGGCTCGGGCAGCGTCGGTGGTGAAGGCATTGGTCATACGAGCGCGGGGAACGCGGTCAGCCGACCGCGCCCTCCATACTCCGGGTCGTCCGCAGTCGAATCGACGTGGGCGTTCCCATGCGGCGAGGGCGCGTCATCCGACCGCTCCCTCCATGTTCAGCTCGATGAGGCGGGAGAGCTCGACGGCGTACTCCATGGGAAGTGTCTTGGTGATCGGCTCGATGAAGCCGTTCACGATCATCGCGGTGGCCTGCTGCTCGGTGAGCCCGCGGCTCATCAGGTAGAAGAGCTGGTCGTCGCCGACCTTCGAGACCGTGGCCTCGTGGCCGATCCGCGCGTCCTTCTCGTCGACCTCCATGTAGGGGTAAGTGTCGGAGCGGCTCTCGTCGTCGAGGATCAGCGCGTCGCACCGGACGTGGCTCTTCACGTGGTGCGCACCCTCTTCGACCTTCACCAGACCGCGGTAGGTCGTGCGCCCGCCGTCCTTGCTGATCGACTTCGAGTCGATGATCGACGTCGTCTCCGGCGCGGCATGCGTCATCTTCGCCCCGGCGTCCTGGTGCTGGCCCGGGCCTGCGTACGCCACCGACAGCACCTCGCCGTGCGCCTTCGGACCGGTCATGACGACGGCCGGGTACTTCATCGTGAGCTTCGAGCCGAGGTTGCCGTCGATCCACTCGACGGTCGCTTCGGTCTCGGCCCGGGCCCGCTTGGTGACGAGGTTGTACACGTTCGGCGACCAGTTCTGGATGGTCGTGTAGCGGATGCGCGCACCGGGCTTCGCGATCAGCTCGACGACCGCGGAGTGCAGCGAGTCGTTCGAGTACACCGGCGCCGAGCAGCCCTCGACGTAGTGCACCGACGAACCCTCGTCGGCGATGATCAGGGTCCGCTCGAACTGACCGGCGCTCTCCGCGTTGATGCGGAAGTACGCCTGCAGCGGCATGTCGACGTGCACGCCCGGCGGCACGTAGATGAAACTTCCGCCCGACCACACGGCCGAGTTCAGCGCCGCGAACTTGTTGTCGCCCGGCGGGATGACCGTGCCGAAGTGCTCCTTCACGATCTCGGGGTAGTCGATCAGCGCCTGGTCCATGCTCGAGAACAGCACACCCTTTTCGGCGAGATCGTCCCGGTTCTTATGGTATACGACTTCTGACTCATATTGTGCAGTCACGCCGGCGAGGAACTTGCGCTCGGCCTCGGGGATACCCAGCTTCTCGTAGGTGTTCTTCATCTCCTCCGGGAGCATGTCCCAGTCGGAGACCTGCCCCTCGGTGGGCTTGATGTAGTAGTAGATGTCGTCGAAGTCGATGCTCGGCATGTTCTTGGCGAACCAGGGGGCCATGGGCTTGCGCTCGAAGTGCTTGAGCGCCTTCATGCGGAACTGGGTCA
>JBBQMI010000384.1:0-2993 GCA_038328825.1 Acidimicrobiia bacterium
AACACGTCGAGGGTTCACAACGCGGTCGTGTGCACGCTGTGTTCGTGCTACCCGTGGCCGGTGCTCGGTCTTCCCCCGAACTGGTACAAGAGTCCGCCGTACCGGTCGCGCATCGTGCGTGAACCCCGGGTGTTGCTCGCCGAGATGGGTTGCCCGATTCCCGAAGACGTCGAGGTGCGGGTGTGGGACTCCTCGGCCGAGATCCGCTACCTCGTCCTCCCGATGCGCCCCGACGGTACCGACGATCTCGACGAGGAAGAGCTCGCCGCGCTCGTGACCCGAGACTCGATGATCGGAGTCGCACGCCTGTGAAGCCGTCACCGATCCTGGATGCAGGCCTCGCGGAGCCGACACTTCCGCGCGAAAACGGTGCACCGGCGTTCGACGCGCCCTGGCAGGGACGCGCGCTCGCGCTGGCGGTGCTCGCAGTGGAGCGCACCGATCATCAGTGGGACGACTTCCGGCAGAACCTCATGGTTTGCATCGCGGAGGATCCAGAGCGCGACTACTGGGAGAGCTGGGTCGCTGCGCTCGGCCGCTTCCTCGCCGAGAACGAGCTCGTGGAAACCGGATAGTGGCCGGTGCCGTTGTAGAGAACTAGAGGTGGCCGACTCCGAGCGCCTGGACGGTCATGTCGAGCATCGTGTCCAGGTCCCGGTCGCTTACCTCGCTGTTGTCGACGATGCGCATCGAGATGAGCGGTCCCTGGATCAGGTGCATCGCCATCTCGACATCAAGGTCGGGATCGATCTCGCCACGAGCGATCGCTCGCTGGAGCGCCAGCACCGTCGGGCCACGCGGTTGGACGCGGGCCCGGCGGAACAGCTCCCGGTTGGCTGGGTCCTCGATCGTGCGCGCCACCATCCACACGAACAGCTCCCGGTTCTGCTGCAGGCTCGCCACGTCGAGGTAGGCCCGGTGGATCTCCGCGAGGTCGCCCCGAAGCGTTCCCGTGTCGGGCGGCTCCATCGCCGCCACGTTGGTCTCGACCACGGCGAACACCAAGGCGTCCGTCGTGCCGAAGTGTCGGTACAACGTGGTCTTGGCCACGCCCGATCGGAGAGCCACCTGCTCGGCGGTGATGGCGCCCACGCCCTCGCCGAGCAGGATCTCAGCGGCGGCGGCGATGAGCTTGTTCCGGGCACTCACGCTGCGAGGTCGAGCCATACCGATCCGAACCGTAGCGACTCAGCCGTACGTCTGTCATCAATGCTCACGCGTGTCCCTCACTATTACGCTACGAACCGTTGCGAAACGAGGCAGATGACGGTATCTTCCACACCACCGGAATCCGACGTGAGCCGGCGTCCCCTCACAGCAAGGCAGGAAACAATGGCAAGCACCAACGACGCTTCTTCCGACCGCCCCATCGACACACGGCTGAAGATTGCCGCGTCGTGGACCGCCACGATGCTGATCGTCGTCTTCGTCGACCTGTTCTCCCTCTACCGACCCGACATCCGAGCCGACATCGAGGCAGGCAAGATCTTTGCCTTCGACATCGGCCAATCGTTCCTGTTCTTCTCCACCCTGTACGTCGTCATCCCGGTCGTGATGATCTACCTGAGCGTGGTCCTGCCCAAGCGGATCAACCGGACCGCGAACCTCGTTCTCGCAGGGCTGTACCTGGTCACGATCGTCGGCCTCGCGATCGGGGAGTGGAACTACTACATCCTCGGGAGCGTCATCGAGGCTGCCCTGCTCGCCATGGTCATCCGCCACGCATGGACGTGGCCCGAGCCCGCCGGCGAACCGTCGCCCACAGGATCCGCGCCGATTTCAAGAAGCAGCATGAACGCCTGAGTGACTCTCCTCGGCTCCGGTCGTCACACCGGATCACTCGGCCATGGACCTCTGGTCATCAGCCTCGGTGGGACTCCGATCCCCGACCTTGCGAAGCCGTCGTCACCTCGGCGGCGTGTACGCGACGGTCTTCTTCGCGGCCTGATCGATCTCCTCCGGCGAGAGCAGCGGAGTGATGCGCGTCGACGCGGCGCCGGCGGCCGACACCGCGAGGCTGAGCGCCGCCGCGGCGACGTTGTCGGGGAACTCGATGATCAGGACCACATCGTCGGCACCGAACGCGTAGTCGAAGCTGATCAGGGTCCCACCCAGCCCCTCGATCGCCTTCCGGAGCGCCGCGGCCCGCGCGGTACCGCCCGTCTCCAGCACGCCCTTGAGTCCCTCGGGTGAATAGTTCGCGGTGGCAAGGTACTTCGGCATCTCGGCTCCATCTCTCTTGGCTCTTGGGGTTACGAGACTCGCACGCGGCTGTTACAGCCGCGCGTCACTTCACCCGAGCGATGAGCGTGCAGGGCGGGGCGGTCTCTCCTGGTGGCCCCTTCAGGGTGGCGGAACCCAGAATCATGGAGCGTCGCCGCAATGGCGGTCCCGGGCCCGACGCTGCAGGTCCTGGAGGGTGTCGCCCCCGCCACCGACCAGGGTGTGGACCCCAACGGCGCCGAGTCGGTCGGCGGTGCGCTCGGCGTCGTTCCGGACCTCAGGCGACGTGACGGTGAGCACGGCCAGGTCGGCCTCGTTGTCGGTGCAGAACCGAACGATCTCGTCCGCCGGTACGTCGGCACCCAGGTGGTGCACGTGCCAGTTGTCCTCCCGCAGCGCGATGGTCGCGAACGTCGTGGGCAGGACGTGACGGTCACCCGAGAGCGCAGCCACCACGGCGGTGCCCCGCCGGCGCCCTCGCGGGTTGGGCAGGAACTCACCGAGCGTCCGCTCCACGATGGCCGAGGCCCGGTGCTCGATCGGGATGCTCAGCCGGCCGGCGGACCACTCCTCGCCGATCTGGCGCAGGGCCGGGGCCAGCACCTCTTGGGCGAGAGTGGTGACCTCGACCCTGTCGTCCACCAGCCGGCCGACCAGTTTCCTGATGGCACGCTCGTCACCGTCGCGCAGCAGCTCGTACACCCGGCCGGCCGTCTCGCCGAAGCCCCGGCGGGGCCGGCGGCGCGGCGGTGCTTTCGGGCGGGAACGCT
>JBBQMI010000385.1:0-2981 GCA_038328825.1 Acidimicrobiia bacterium
GGCACGGTCGCGACGTCGCCGATCTGGCGGAGCAGGTCCACGCACTGCTTCACGTTCCGCACGAAGTCGCCACCGGTCAGCTCGTCGTCGGCTTCGAGCACGTCGGCGAGATCCCGGCCTGCCGCCCAGTCGTGCATCGCCGGGGAGAGCCCGGGGTCAGGAGCGCGGGTTTCCGGGAGGCCGGCGTCGTCCTCGTCGACGACCAGGTCGTTGCGGATCCGTTCGATCTCGCGGTAGCGCCGGCCGACGATCACCGACGGCCAGCCCGCGGGCGCACGCGGCGGCGCGCCGTCGGCGCCGCGCGTCTCGTACGAGAAGCACGACGCCAGCGCCGCGAACTCGGGCGGGGTCAGCCCGTCGAAGAGCCCCCGCCGCACCGCCTCGGCCACGACGAGGTCGCACTCGGAGTAGATCCGCATGAGGAGGCGACCACCGTCGGTGAGCGTCCAGTCGTCGATGTAGCCCCAGGCCTCGAGCACGCGGTGCACCCGGTCGAACTGGCGGGCGAGGCTCTCGTTGCGGCTGCGCACCCGGCGTTCGAGTCGGACGACGTCGCGCTCCACCCGTTCCGCGGCTGTCGCCGCCTTGAGGTGGCGCGACCGCTCGGGACACGCGGCCACCGGGTGGCGGGCCGGATCGGGCAGCCCGTCGCCCGCAGTCGACTCCGGCGCGTCGGCGTTCGGCCGGGCCTTGCGCAACGCGTCGGCGGCGGCGCGGCGGAACGCGGGGTTCCGCGGTTGGTACGGCCTCGGGAGGTCGATCGTGGTCGCGGCGCGGGGCGGGGTGTCGAAGTCCGACGCGCCCAGCCGCACGAGCTCGCGTCCGGCTCCGAGCGCGAGGACGCGCGGTCCACCCCGCCCGTGATCCTGCTTGAGCACCACCACCCTTCCGTGGCCCCGAGGGACCACGAGCACGTCGCCGGGGCGCAGCGCCGCGATCGCGGCGGGGATCCGCTGCTCGGCCTTCACCGCCCGGCGTGCGGCATCGGCTGCGCCGACGAGGGCCCGGTACTCGGCGACGTCGCCCCGCTCGCACCGCGCGTCGGCCCGGTGCCGCTCGAGCAGCTCCCGGTCGCGCTCGAGCCGACGCTCGATCGCGACGACGTCACGATCGGCGCGGTACTGTGCGAACGAGAGGTTGAGCAGGTGGTGGGCCTGCTCCGGCTCGTAGCGGTGCACGAGGTTCGCGGTCATGTTGTACGTCGGTCGGAACGACGACGTCAGTGCGTAGGTCCTGCGCGACGCGAGGCCGGCCAGCTGGTCGAAGGGCACGAACGGGCTCCAACACACGACCGCGTAGCCGCGGTCGTCGATCCCCCGTCTCCCGGCGCGACCGGTCAGTTGGGTGTACTCCCCCGGCGTGAGGAACTCGTGGCGCTCGCCGGTGAACTTCGACAGCTTCTCGATCACCACGGAGCGCGCGGGCATGTTGATGCCGAGGGACAGCGTCTCGGTCGCGAAGACGACCTTCACGAGTCCGGCCGCGAACGCCGCTTCCACCGCCTCCTTCATCGGCGGGACGAGCCCCGCGTGGTGCGCCGCGAAGCCGCACTCGAGGCCGTGGCGCCACTCGCCCGCGTGGAGGGCGTCCATGTCGTCGTCGGTCAGCGAGTCGGTGTGGGCGTCGGCGATCTCCCGGATCTGTGCCCGTTCGGCCGGATCGGTGAGGCGGAGCCCCGCGGCCACGCAGTGCTCCACGGCCTGGTCGCACCCGGCCCGGCTGAAGACGAACGAGATGGCCGGCAGCATGCGCTCGGCCGCGAGCCGTTCGACGTAGTCGGCCCGTCGGGGCGCCCGGAGACGACCTCCGCGCGAGCCCGGTGCCCCGCCCCGTCCACCGCCCCGGCGGCCGCTGTCGCGCGCTCCGCGCGCGTCGAGCCGGGCCGCTTCGGGGTTCGGGCGGGGCTCCCCCTGCTGGTCGTCGACGAACGTGGGCATCAGGTGCAGCGTGTCGTTGCCCTTCTCGCCCACGAGGTAGAGGTTGGTGAGATCGACCGGCCGTCGCTCCTCGATGACGACGGTGGTGTCGCCTCGGACCGTCCTCAGCCAGTCGGCGAACTCCTCCGCGTTCGACACGGTGGCCGACAGGCACACCAGGCCGACGTCGCGCGGCAGGTGGATGATCACCTCTTCCCAGACCGCACCCCGGTACGGGTTCTGCAGGTAGTGCACCTCGTCGAGCACGACCCACCGCAGGCCGTCGAGCGCGGTGCTCCGCGCGTAGACCATGTTCCGGAGCACCTCGGTGGTCATCACCACCGCCGGGGCGTCGCCGTTCACGGCGTTGTCGCCGGTGAGCAGGCCCACCTTCGCGGCGCCGTACTCGCGCGCCAGGTCGGCGTACTTCTGGTTCGAGAGGGCCTTCAGCGGGGTCGTGTAGAACGCCTTCGCGCCCTCGTCGAGCGCGAGCGCGACGGCGTACTCGGCGACGACGGTCTTGCCCGAGCCCGTGGGCGCGGCCACGAGCACCGATCGACCCTCGTCGAGCGCGTCGAGCGCGAGGACCTGGAACGGGTCGAGCGGGAAGGTCCGTGCCGCCTCGAACGCCTGCCGCGGCTCCGCTGCGCTCACGGGTTCATGGGTCGCTTCGCGGCTCCGCCTCGATCGCCCACCCGTTTCGGTCCCTCGAGGCGTGTCCGGCGGCTCCGCTGCGCTCACGGACTAGGTCGAGGGCGGGGTCGAGTCGGGCACCACCGGGGTCGTCGGCGTGGTCGGGGTCGTCGGGGTGGTGTCACCGGCCGCCGGGGTCGTCACCGGCGTGGTGACCGGCGGCGTCGGGGTCGCGTCGTTGCCGAGGTGGTCACGGCCGAGGAACAGGACGGCACCGATGCTCAGCAGCGCGACCGCGGCGCCGATCGCCTTCACGAGCTCCCTGCGGTCCCGCGGCGCCTGCCACGGCTCCCGCGAGCTCCGGGCCCTCGTGGGGGTTGGGGTCGTCGGGCTCATCGGTTGAGCAACCTGCCGATCACGATCGTCCCTTCG
>JBBQMI010000386.1:0-2958 GCA_038328825.1 Acidimicrobiia bacterium
GATCGGATTCGTCTTCGCCGCGGGGAGCCGGCGGATGGTCATGCCCGCGACCGTGGCCGACATCGTCAAACGGCTGCCGATCGAGACCGTGACCGTCGGCGTGTTCCGCAACGAGCGGCCCGAGCGGGTCGCCGAGATCGTGAACACAACGGGCCTCCGGGGCGCGCAGCTGCACGGCCGGGAGCCGATCTCCGAGGTGCGGTGGGTCCGCCAGCGGGTGCCGTTCGTGATCCAGGCGTTCCCCGCCGGGGATCCGACTCTCTCGACGGCCGCGAACGGCCCGGCCGACGTCGTGCTGATCGACAACCCCGAACCCGGATCCGGGCGGGTGTTCGACTGGTCGCTCACCGAGGGCGCGCCGGGCGGGATCCGTCTCCTGCTCGCCGGTGGGCTGCATCACGACAACGTCGCCGACGCGATCGGGAAGGTCCGCCCGTGGGGCGTCGACGTCAGCACCGGTGTCGAGGCCACCGCTGGTCGCAAGGATCCCCGCAAGCTCAAGCGCTTCATCGACGCTGCCCGCGCGGCCGGCGACCTGGTAGTCGACGAGAATCGTCCGCCCGTCCCCACCGGGAGCAGCCCCTACGACTGGATGGACGACGAGTAATGGCGGCTCCGGCACGAGGTGAACCGGTGGTCTTGTCGACGACGCCCGGCGCGGAGCCGACCGGTCTCGGGCGCTTCGGCGCGTTCGGCGGTCGGTTCGTCCCCGAGACGCTCGTCCCTGCGCTCGAGGAGCTCGAGGCCGAGTTCCGCACCGCCTGGGCGTCGCCCGACTTCCACGCCGAGCTCGACGGGCTCCTCGCGACCTATGCCGGTCGTCCGACGCCGGTCACGGAGTGTCGGCGACTCTCGGAGCGGCTCGGCCTGCGGGTGTTCCTGAAGCGGGAGGACCTCACCCACACCGGCTCGCACAAGATCAACAACGTGCTCGGCCAGGCGTTGCTCACGCGGCGCATGGGCAAGCAGCGGGTGATCGCCGAGACCGGTGCCGGCCAGCACGGCGTCGCGATGGCGACGGCGGCGGCCCTGTTCGGCCTCGACTGCCAGGTGTTCATGGGCGCGGTCGACGTCGAGCGCCAGGCGCTCAACGTGTTCCGCATGCAGCTCCTCGGGGCCGAGGTCATCCCGGTGACGTCCGGCAGTGCCACGCTCAAGGACGCGATCAACGACGCCCTGCGCGACTGGGTCGCGAGCGTCGAGACCACGCACTACTGCATCGGCTCGGTCGTCGGACCGCACCCCTACCCGTGGATCGTGCGCGAGTTCCAGCGCATCGTGGGCGACGAAGCGCGTGAGCAGTGTCGGGCGCAGACGGGCGGTGATCCCGACATGGTCGTGGCGTGTGTGGGTGGCGGGTCGAACGCGATCGGTACGTTCGCGGGCTTCCTCGACACGAGCGCGCGCCTCGTCGGCGTCGAGGCCGGCGGCCGCGGGCTGGAATCGGGTCAGCACGGCGCGTCGCTGAACCGCGGTGTTCCCGGCGTGCTGCACGGCGCCCGCTCCCTCTTCCTCCAGGACGAAGACGGTCAGATCCTCGAGACGCACTCGATCAGCGCCGGACTCGACTACCCGGGTGTCGGACCCGAGCACGCCCAGCTCCTCGCCGACGGACGGGCCGAATACGTGTTCGCGACCGACGACGAAGCCCTCGCCGGCTTCCAGCTGCTCGCCGAGACGGAGGGGATCGTTCCTGCGCTCGAACCCGCGCACGCGATCGGCTGGCTCGCACGCGAAGCGGGTCGCGCGGTCCCGTCGGGATCGACCGTGCTCGTCACGCTCTCGGGTCGCGGCGACAAGGACGCCAGCCAGGTCGCCGAGATGCTGGGGGAGACGCTCGGGTGAACCTCGAGTCGCATCTGCGTGCCCGTCGGGCCGACGGCCACACGCTCCTCGTCCCCTACGTCACCGGTGGCCGCGGCGCCGGGTGGCTCGACGTCGTGCGCGGGGTCGTGTCGGCGGGCGCCGACGCGGTCGAGATCGGCATCCCGTTCTCGGATCCGGTCATGGACGGCGCCACGATCCAGGAAGCCTCGCAGCGGGCACTCGAACTCGGCGCGACGCCCGCCACCATCATCGCGGAGGCGGGCGGGCTCGACGTGTCGGTCCCGCTCGTGGTGATGACCTATTACAACCCGGTGCAGCACGCCGGTCACGAGCGCTTCGCATCATCGCTCGCGGCGTCGGGCATCGACGGCGCCATCGTGCCCGACCTCCCCCTCGACGAGCTCGACGGATGGGGCGACGTTGCCGACGCCGCGGGGGTCGAGACCGTGCTCCTCGCGGCGCCCACCACCACCGACGCCCGACTGCACGCCATCTGTGAGCGCTCCCACGGTTTCGTCTACGGCGTCGCGCTCATGGGTGTGACCGGCGAGCGTCGCGCGCTCGCCACCCAGGCCGGCGAGATGGGACAGCGCTGCAAGGCGGTCACCGACAAGCCGGTGCTCCTCGGCGTCGGGATCTCCACGCCCGAGCAGGCCTGCGAGGCGGCCCAGTCGGCCGACGGCGTGATCGTCGGGAGCGCGCTCGTCCGGCGACTCCTGCAGGGCGGCGGACCCGAGTCGGCCGCGACCTTCGTGGCCGAGCTCAGGGCCGCCCTCGACGCGCAGGACGCACGCCGTGCAGAGGAGTCGGCACCGTGACCGGATCGGAACCGTCGACCCCAGCCGCGCACTGCGACCTCTGCGAAGCGGCGCGCATCACGCCCTGGTTCCACGAAGACGACATCTGCTGGATCGCGGAGTGCGAGATCTGCGCGGTGCCGATGGTGGTGTGGCGCGACCACGGTGTGACGCCCCCGACCGGCGTGCTCGTACACATGCACACGCAGCTCGCGGCCGTCGTCACCGAGCACTTCACGTTCGAGCACTACGTCGACGACAACATGCGCAACAGTCCCGACCACTACCACGCGCACGGTCGCCCGGTCGGCGGATTCTTCGGCCACGGATTGAA
>JBBQMI010000387.1:0-2955 GCA_038328825.1 Acidimicrobiia bacterium
CCGCGCAAGTGTCGACGGTCTTGTAGGTGACGCGGACGCCGGCCTCGAGCCGCGCCGCACGGACGGTCTCGCCGGTCACGGCCGGGCCCCAGAGTCGGGCGAGCTGCGCGTCGCCGAACCCCATGCGCTTCGCGGTCCGCCAGTCGGACCGGGTCATCGCTTCGAGCGACATCCCGGCGAGACGGGTGCGGGCGTCGATGATCTGCCGGAGCTGATCGAGGAACCAGGGATCGATCCCGGTGACCTCGTGCAACCGTTCGACCGACACACCCCGGTCGAGGGCCTCGGCGACCACGAACAGCCGGTCTGCGGTCGGGACGGCCGCGAGGCGCACGACTTCGTCGGTGTCGACGTCGGCGAGGCGCTCGTCGCCGGGATCGAGCCCCTGGCGACCGGTCTCGAGCGACCGCAGCGCCTTCTGGAGCGACTCCGCGAACACGCGACCGATCGCCATCACCTCGCCGACCGACTGCATCTGCGTGCCGAGGACCCCGTGCGCGCCCGGGAGCTTCTCGAACGCCCAGCGCGGGATCTTGGTGACGACGTAGTCGATCGTCGGCTCGAAGCTCGCGGGAGTCTCACCCGTGATGTCGTTGAGGATCTCGTCGAGGCGATACCCGACCGCCAACCGGGCCGCGATCTTCGCGATCGGGAAGCCCGTGGCCTTGCTCGCGAGCGCGCTCGAGCGCGACACGCGCGGGTTCATCTCGATCACGATCATCTCGCCGTTGGCGGGGTACACCGCGAACTGGATGTTGGAGCCACCGGTCTCGACCCCGACGCGGCGGATGCACGCGAACGCGGCATCACGCATGCGCTGGTACTCGAGGTCGGTGAGGGTCTGCACCGGCGCGACGGTGATCGAGTCGCCCGTGTGCACGCCCATCGGGTCGAGGTTCTCGATGGAGCACACGACGACGACGTTGTCGGCGTGGTCGCGCATCACCTCCAGCTCGTACTCCTTCCACCCCACGACGCTGCGTTCGATGAGGATCTCCGACACCGGGCTCTCGGCGAGACCGTTCGCGGCGATGCCGCGCATCTCGTCGGGGTCGTGGGCGATGCCGGTGCCGCCGCCGCCGAGGATGAACGACGGTCGCACGATGAGCGGGTACCCGACCTCGTCGGCCACCTGCATCGCTTCGTCGAGCGTGTAGGCCAGACCAGACTCCGCCACGCCGAGGCCGATCTCCTGCATCGCGACCTTGAACCTGGAGCGGTCCTCGGCGGTGTGGATCGCCTCGACGCTCGCGCCGATCAGCTCGACGTCGAACTCCGCGAGCACGCCGGCCTCGTCGAGCGCGATCGCGAGGTTCAACGCGGTCTGACCCCCGAGCGTCGGGAGGATCGCGTCGGGACGTTCCTTGGCGATGATGCGCGTGAGGCTCTCGACGTCGAGGGGTTCGACGTAGGTCGCCTCGGCGAACTCGGGGTCGGTCATGATCGTCGCCGGGTTCGAGTTCACGAGCACCACGCGGTAGCCCTCGTCGCGCAGCACCCGGCACGCCTGCGTGCCCGAGTAGTCGAACTCGCACGCCTGGCCGATCACGATCGGACCGCTGCCGATGATCATGATCGTGTCGAGATCGGTGCGACGGGGCACGCTCAGCCTGCTTTCGTGGTGGTCGTGGTCGCGGTCATGAGATCGGTGAACTCGGCGAAGAGGTACGACGCGTCGTGGGGGCCGGGGCCGGCCTCGGGGTGGTGCTGGACGCTGAACGCGGGGACCCCACGTACGCGCAGACCCTCGACCGTGCCGTCGTTGAGATTCACGTGGGTGACGTCGGCCCCTCCGGGCACGGTGTCGGCCTGCACCACGTAGTTGTGGTTCTGGCTCGTGATCTCGACCTGCCCGGTGATCTCGTTGCGGACCGGATGGTTCGCCCCGTGGTGTCCAAAGGCCAGCTTCTGGGTCTTGGCGCCGAGCGCGAGCCCCATGATCTGGTGGCCGAGGCAGATGCCGAACATCGGCACCGCCCCGAGCAGCGCGGCAACGGTGCCGGCGGCGCCCACCACCGCGGTCGGGTCACCGGGACCGTTGGAGAGGAACACACCGTCGGGGTCGCGGGCGAGCACGTCGGGGGCGCTCGTCGACGCGGGCACGACCTCCACGTGGCAGCCCGCGCTCGCGAGGTGCCGCAGGATCGTGGTCTTGATCCCGTAGTCGAACGCGACCACGTGGAACGGCGCGTCGGGATCACCGACCGAGTACGGCTCGTCGGTGGTCACCTCGGCGACGAGGTCGATCCCCTCGGTCCCCGACGCGGCCGCAGCGGCCGCCCGGACCGTGGCCTCGTCGGCGCCGAACGCGCCGGGGAGCGAACCCCGGTCGCGCAGGTGGCGGGTGAGGCGGCGCGTGTCGATGCCGGTGATGCCGGGAACGCCGTGGTCCTGCAGGTAGGAGTCGAGATCGCCGGTCGACCGCCAGTTGCTCGGCCGGCGGGCGAGGTCGCGCACCACGATGCCGCGGCAGAACGGTCGCCGACTCTCGGCGTCGTCGGGGTTCACGCCGTAGTTGCCGATGTGCGGGTAGGTGAAGGTGATGAGCTGACCCGCGTAGCTCGGGTCGGTGAGGATCTCCTGGTAGCCCGACAGCGAGGTGTTGAACACGACCTCGCCCGTGGCCACGACCTCACGCCCGGCGCCGACGAGCTCGCCCTCGAAGAGCGTCCCGTCGCCCAGCACGAACACCCCGGCGCGCCTCACGTCAGACCTCCGTTGGTGCGATTGCGCGCACCATAAGGTGGACAATCGCACCAACGTGGGATTCCGAACGGGGTCATCGCTGGGCCTCGGCGTCGACGACGACGGGTTCGCCGCGGAGCAGGGTGTGGCGGACGCGGCCGGTGAGCTTACGGCCGGCGAAGGGCGTGTTGCGCGACCGGCTCGCGAGCTTGTCGGCGTCGACCTCCCACGCCAGGGCCGGGTCGATCACGCAGAGGTTGGCGGCCGCTC
>JBBQMI010000388.1:0-2954 GCA_038328825.1 Acidimicrobiia bacterium
CAGAACAACAGTTCGACCGGCACGGTGAAGATCAACGTGTTCCCGAGCGCGGTCGTCGACACGACGCCTCCCATCGTCACGATCACCTCACCCACCAACGGGGCCGTGTACACACCCGGTCAGGTCGTGAATGCGGCCTTCACCTGCGCCGACGCGACGACGGGCATCAAGTCGTGCGTCGGTACCGTCGCCAACGCCGCCCCAGTGAGCACGACGGTCGGCGTGCACAGCTTCACCGTCAACGCATCCGACAATGCCAACAACCTGGCGCGCTCCACCGTCTCCTACCGGATCGTCAACACGGCCCTGGTGAAGAGCGCGGTCACGTCGATTCCGATCGACTGCGGATCGCTGCAGCCGCTGGCACCGAAGTCGATACCCGTCGCGGTCTCTGCGCCCACCCAGGTGGGTACCGGCCGCACGATGACTTTCCGGGTCGCGCTCGGTTCGCAGAGCGTCGCCGCCCTGACGACCGCCACGACCCTCAAGTACGTGTTCAACGCGATCTCGAACGGCACTGTGAACTCGGCCACGGTCGAAGCGGGCACCGGCACTGCCAACGCCCGCACCGGCGCAACGGTAACCATCGCCGCGGGCGTGGTGACGCTGACGCTCCCGGGTCCGATCGTCGGCGGTAACACCGCGGCAACCGCGTTCACACCTCCGGCCTTCGACGTCAAGATCACCGCGGGAACCTCCGTCGGCGCGAGCATCCAGACCAAGTTCCAACGCTTCCAGGAGCACACTGTTGTTGCGCTCGTGGGCGCGCAGGACCTCAACTGCCCTGGCGGCAACTCCGGTCAGGCGAACCCGACCCTGACGTCGACGACCATCGTCGATACCACTCCCCCGACCGCGCTGATCAGCAAGCCCGGCAACGGTGACGTCGTGACCGTAGGCACCACGCTCACCGCGAGCTTCCTCTGCTCCGACGACCACGCCCTTTCGACCTGCACCGGGACCGCAGCGAACGGGGCCGCGATCAACACCGCGGTTGTCGGCATCAAGACATTCACTGTGACCGCCACCGATGCCGCGGGCAACACTGCGCAGAAGCTCGTGTCGTACACCGTGGTGCCCGCGACGGTGACGTTCACGGCCCATTTCCCGGCCGACCAGGCGTCGAACCTCGACGCGGTCGCGGCGTACTTCGGCGTGTCGAGGAACGATCTACCCCGCTTCGGCGTGGGGATCCTCGGCTACGTCGATTCGGTGAATCCCGGGGCCGCCCAGCCGACCATTCCTCCGGACAACACCGGGCCCCTCACGATCGCGACGACGTATGACTACGCGACCGGCAACGCGATCATCACCCTGGCCGGTAAGTACGGCATGAACCCCGACCAGCTCCACCTGTTCGCCGTGCAGATACTCGAGTACGTGTACGCAGTGCGTCACTAATCGAGCCGCCCTGCGGGGGCCAGTACGCGGAGCTCTTCACCGAGCTCCGCGTACTGCGCGTCGGTCAACGGTAGATACGGCGCGCGAAGGAGTCCGCCGTCGCGCCCGAGGATGGTGAGCGCCGCCTTCAACGAGCGAGGATTGCCGCCGCGGGCGAGGGCCGAGTTGAGCTGCAACAGTGTCGACATCGGCGAGCTGTCGACGTCGGTGGTGGTGGCGTCCGAACGGATGCCGTTCCACACCCGCGTGACGAGCCCGGGCGCGACGTTCGGTTCGAAGCACAACACCCCCTTTGCGCCGAGGGCCCGCATGGCGACGATCTCGCGGATCATGCCGACGCGCACGTCGATGCGGCTCCCGTTCCGTTCGACGAGTCGCTGGACATACGCGCGCAGCTCGTCGGTCCGAGGGTCGGACACGTTCACCACCCGGACGTGCGCGTAGTCGTCGACGAGCATCTCCACCAGATCCACCGGGAGCTCGTATCCGGCGAGTGCGACGTTGTTCGAGAGGTGGACGTCGCAACCGACCGCTTCGATCACCTCGCGGAAGTGGGCCTCGAGCTCGTCGCGACGCAGCCGCAGCGGCCCGGGCCGGGGCGCGACGATCTGCACCGCATCGACTCCCGCGCGTTCGGCCTCGACACTCAACGCGCGCGTGGTCGCGGTCGACGCGGCCAGACCGATCCCGGCCGCCACCACGGGAACGATGCCGCGGAGCTCGTCGGCCGCGATCCCGTACAACCTCACCTTCTCTTCGAACGAGAGCAGGTCGCCTTCGCCGCTCCCCTGGCTCGCGACGTAAACGCCCACTCCCCCGGCGCCGAGGAACCGCAGGTGCCCGGACAGGAGGGCGGCGTCGATCGCGCCCGACCGGTCGAAGGGCGTGATGCACATCGCGTGTACTGCCGGCAGCTCACTCATGATCGGGACCTCCACCACCCACGTTGGCAGGAAGCTCCGGGGACGAGCCAGCTACGATCGCCCGCCGCCCATGGATCTCTCCTTCAGTCCCGAGGAAGTTGCGTTTCGCGCCGAGTGCCGGGCGTGGCTCGACGCCAACGTGCCGCGGCCGGCGTTGCCCTCGGGCGACACCCGCGCCGGGTTCGTAGCCCACCTCGAGTGGGAGCGGAAGCTGTTCGACGCCCGCTTCGCCGTGATCTCGTGGCCGGAAGCCTTCGGCGGTCGCGACGCGAGCCTCTGGGAATGGCTCATCTTCGAAGAGGAGTACTACCGCGCCGGCGCCCCGCAGCGGGTGACGCAGAACGGAATCTTCCTGCTCGCACCCACGATCTTCGAGTTCGGCACGCCGGAGCAGCAGGATCGCTACCTCCCCACGATGGCCAGCGGCGAAGAGACCTGGTGCCAGGGGTGGTCGGAGCCGGACGCGGGCAGCGACCTGGCCGCGATCGCCTCGAAGGCGGTCCGCGATGACGCGGCCGGCGGGTGGCGGCTGAACGGCCAGAAGACCTGGACCACTCGCGGCGCGTTCTGCACCCACCTCTTCGGGCTCTTCCGCACCGACCCCGAGGCGCAGCGCCACCGCGGGCTCAC
>JBBQMI010000389.1:0-2922 GCA_038328825.1 Acidimicrobiia bacterium
GCCCGCCGGTGGTGGCTCTTCGGTGCCGCCTGGACCGTGTTCCTGGCGGGGATCGCCCTGTTCGGACAGCAGGACTTCTCGCGCTCGGTCGCGGGCTGGACGATCGCCATCGGGTTCGTCGGGATCGTCGGCAGCCTCGTCGTCTGCGGCCCCGAGCTGGTCCAGCGACTTGCCGGAGCGCTCGCGAGCTCGTCGGGCCGGCCGGCGACGCTGCTCGCGGCCCGCCGGCTCCAGGCCCAACCGCGGCTCGGCTTCCGCGCCGTGCTGGGTGTGCTCTTGGCACTGTTCGTCGCGACCCTGCTCCTCGTGTTCATCCCATCCCTCGAAGCGGGGAACCGCGCGCGCCGCACGTCGACCCCACCGTCCCGAGAGACGGTCCTGCGGTCAGATCTGGTCGCGACGAGCGACAGGTCGTCCGGCTTCGAGACGTTGAACGGAGCGACGCTCCCGGCCGGGGGACCGTCGGTCGCGGTGGCCGACGAGGTGGCTTCCCTGCAGGGTGTGCGGCGGGTGGTGCCCGTCGTGGCCGCCGACGTGCAGATCGCCGCCACGCCCGGGGCCGCGTTCGGCTCGACCGGTTCGTACTCCTTCCGGATCGGCGTGATCACGGCGACGTGCCGCGAGTTCGCCGCGGTGACTCGTACCCGCGCCGCCGGGTGTCGTCCCGGCGTCTTGGTCGCGCCCTCGATCGCGCCGCTCGACCTCGGCGCGAGCACGTCGGTGGTCTTCCCGCTCGTCGAGCGGGTCGGGGTGACAGTGCCGGTCCCCGAGCTGACTCCGTTCGAGCCGCTCGCCGCAGTTCCCGACGGCTCGGTCGCGTTGGCACCACCCCGTCTGCTCCCGCCCGATGTGCTCGCTTCCGGCCGGCTCGAGGGGTTGTACCTCGCGACCGACGGACGGCCCGAGACCGCGCGCCGCGTCGCGGCGCTCCTCGCGACGACGGCGCCGGGGATGGACCTCGTGCCGGGCGGCGAGCAGACCGAGTATCTGAGTCCGGTACGCACGGGCGTGTGGCTCCTGCCGTTGCTCGCCTACGTTCTCGTCCTCGCGGCGTGCGCCCTCTGCATCGTGACGGTCGACGGGGTCTTCGAACGTCGTCGCAGCCTTGCAGCCCTCCGCGCCGCGGGTGCGCAACCCGCGGTCCTGCGGGGCGCGACGATGATCGAGATCGCAGGTCCGCTCCTCGTCGTGGCGGTGCTCGGGTCGGCGACCGGCGTCGCGACCGGGACCGCGTTCGTCGTGATGCGTGGTGCCCCGTTCGCGCCGGCGTGGTGGGGTCTGGCGATCACGGCGGGACTGCTCGCCGGGATCTGGCTCGTGGTGACCGCGCTCTCACTCCCGGCAGTCACACGCGCGTCCGCGCTCGCGGAGCTGCGCGCGACCTGATCAAGGGTCGAATCCGCTGCGCCGGCTCGGTTGCTTCTCCTAGAAGTCGATGCCGGAGAGATCGGCGAGCCAGCCTCCGGCGCGGCGGATCGCCTCCCGCCAGCGGTCGCGGTCGAGCGGGGCGCCCGGCTCGACCCGCGCGCGCGGGGCCCAGGTGGCGGCGAGGTCGTCTTCGCTCGTCCAGATGCCGATGGCGAGTCCGGCAAGGAACCCCGCACCCACCGTGGTCGCCTCCTCCACGGGGGAGATCTCGACCGGCTTCCGGGTCGCGTCGGCGAGCGCCTGCACGAAGGTCGGGTTCGCGGTCATGCCGCCGTCGACGCGCAGTGTCGGGATGAGCAGCCCGGCATCGGCCTCCGCGGCCTCGACGAGGTCGGCGCCGCGGTGCGCGATGCCCTCGAGCACCGCCCGCACGAGCTCGGCACGCCCGGTGCCCCGCGTGAGTCCGAGCACCGTGCCGCGCGCGCCGTAGTCCCACTGCGGCGTTCCGAGACCGAGGAGCGCGGGCACGAAGACGACGCCACCCGTGTCGGCACATTGCTGCGCGACTTCGTGCGACTCCGCGGCGGAGGTGAGCACTCCGAGGTCGTCGCGCAGCCACTCGACGTTCGTGCCCGCCGACAACATGATCGCCTCGACGCCCCACGTGTCGTGGCCGGCCTTGCGCCACGCGATGATCGGGAACGTCCCGGCCTTGCCGCGGGTCGTGAACTCAGGCCGGTCGGGTCCGAGGCAGACGTCGAGCATCCCGCCCGTACCGAACGTGATCTTCGCGAGCCCCGGTCGGACGCAGCCCTGACCGACGAGCGACGCCTGTTGGTCGCCCGCGCGCGCCGAGAGCGGTGGCGCGCCGGTGAGCGCGCCGGCGTCGCCGACGATCCCGGTGGTGTCGACGAGGGTCGGGAGCGATGCCTCCGGGATGCGGAGGATGTCGAGCAGCTCGCGGTTCCACGAGTGGTAGTCGTCGGCCAGCAGTCCGCTGATCCCCGCGTTGCTCGCGTCGGTGACGTGCACGGCGCCTTCGGAGAGGACCCACGTGATCCAGGAGTCGACCGTGCCGCAGCACAGGTCGCGGGTGCGGTCGGGGTCGGCTCCGTCGAGGAGGGCCTCGAACTTCGTCGCCGCCACGTTCGGCGCGAGCCGGTAGCCCGAGGCCTGCAGCTCGAGGCAGCGGCCCAGGGTGCGGAGGTCCTGCCAACCGATCCCGGGCCCGACGGGCTCACCCGTGACGCGGTCCCACACGATCGCGGAACCCCGTTGGTTCGCGATCCCGACGGCCTCCACCGCACCGCCACCCGCGAGGGCGGCGCGGGCGGTGTCGAGCGCGGCATCGGCCATCACCCGCGCGTCGAACTCCACCAGTCCCGGCGCGGGGGAGTCGGGCAGCAGCGGCCGCTTGTGTTCGTGCTCGACCGTCGCGTCGGGTCGCACGACGGCGCTGCGCACCGAGCTCGTGCCCACGTCGACCACGAGCACGCTCACGGCGTCACCGGATCACTGCCAGACGGGCTGCTCGGCGGACGCCCACGGGTCGGG
>JBBQMI010000390.1:0-2902 GCA_038328825.1 Acidimicrobiia bacterium
AGCACCCGCTCGTGGATCCCGGCGGCGACGAGCTTCGACGCGACGATCGCGGTCGACCCACCGACGCTGCCGGCGGTGTGCACGCGCAGCATCGGATTGTTCGTCGCACCGAGCGCGTCGGCGAGGTACATCTCCGGCATGACGACGCCCTCGAACATGTCGGGGGCCTTGCCGATCACCACGGCGTCGATGTCGGACCAGTCCATCCCCGCATCCTCGAGCGCCTCGACCGCGGCCTCGCGCACGAGCCCCGCGATCGACACGTCGTGGCGGGCGGTGACGTGACGGGTCTGGCCGACCCCGATGACTGCAGTCCGCTGGCCGGCCATCACATCTGCTCCACTCGCTCGTCAGCCGACGACACGTCGGCGTGCCTCCGCTCGCTCCACATCAGACGTTCTCCCCTTCGAGCACGCAGACGAGGTTCTGCTGGAGGCACGGTCCCTGGGTCGCATGCGCCACGCCGCGGCTCACCTCGCCCGCCGTGATCCGACTCGCGACCTCACCGATGCGGATGAGGCCGGTCGACATGATCGGGTTGGCGCCGAGCGGCCCACCCGACGGGTTCACCGCGACGTCGGGACCGAGGCCGAGTGCGGCCCGCAGGATCGGCTCCTCGTGGCTGAACTGCGTGTGCAGCTCGGCGACCTCGACCGGGCCGCCGGCCACGCCCGCGGCCACGGCCGCGAGGCGGGTCGACTCGGACCGGGTGAGGTCGCGCACGCCGAGCGCCAACGGCTCGATCCGGTGCTCGATGCCACGGATCCACGCGGGCCGGCTGCCGGCCTTGCGGGCGAGGTCGCCCGTGGCGAGCACGATCGCCGCGGCCCCGTCGGTGACGGGCGCGATGTCGGAATCGCGGAGCGGCGCATGGGTGACCGGCTCGGCGAGCAGCACGTCGGCGCCCGCGTCGCGTCCGGCGATCGAGTGCGGGTTCCCGAGCGCGGCCTTCCGGTTGCGCGACGCGATCTCGGCGAGCTCCCGCTCGTTGGTGACGTCGGCCGCGATCGCCGCGCACGCCTGCAGCGCGGCGAGGTCGACGGTCGACGGCCAGAGCGGCGCCACCGAGTAGGGGTCGTTCATGAGGTTGAAGATCTCGTGGACGTCGCCGAGCGACGACTTGCCGAACCCGTAGATGAGCGCCGAGTCGACGTCGCCGACCTGGATCGAGACCCACGCCTCGTAGAGCGCCCACGCCGCGTCCATCTCAACGTGGCTCTCCTTGATCGGCGGCCACGCCCCCACCGCGTCGAGACCCTGCACGAAGGTGAACGGACCGCCGGACAGGTAGTCGCACGAGCCCGACACCGTGAACCCGATGTCGTGGCGCGGGATCCCCGACTGCGCGATCGCGTCTCGCACGACCGGGATGATGAACTCGACCTCGTTGCGCTCCCGGTCGTGGTCCGCGATGTTCTGCGCGAACCCGACTACCGCGACCTCTCGCAGGCTCATGCGTACTCCCGGTAGCTCTCGTAGGGGGCGTCGGCCTCGCCGTTCGGCTCGAACCACTTGATGCTCGCGGCGTTCGGGATCAGCTCGTCGGCCCACACCGCCTTGACCCGCAGGCCCATGCGGACATCGTCGGTGGGAAGGCCCTGGATGAGCCCGAACCAGGGCGTGTTGCCGCCGTCGAGCAGGATCTGCGCGCACACGTAGGGGATCTCGGGCGCGAGCTCGGAGAGGCCGGGCACGTTCACCACACAGAAGGTGGTGACGGTGCCGACGTCGGCGACCTCGACCTCGATCTCGGTCGGCTCACCCGACGTGGGGTCGGACCCTCGCGGCGGCACGTACACCTGGTCGGAGTCGATCGCGCGCTGGCCGATCACCTTGCCCTCAGCGAGGCCGCGCAGGTACTTGCTCGGCGCGATCCCGGCGTTGATCTCGTAGTCGAGTCGCGTCGGCGTGACGATGCCGGTGACCGGTTCCGCACCGGCTTCGGGCGACGGGACCACGAGCGGCTCCGAACCCTCGGGCACGAACGCCTCGATGTCGCGGATCGACCCGACGCGCTCTGCGCGCCACCGGGGCTGCACCCGCAGGCCGACACTCATCGCGTCGGCGCTGTCGACCGCGACCGCATGGAGCAGCGCGGTGTCGGCGCCGTCGAGCTGGATCAACGCCCACGCGAACGGCCGGTCGAGCGGCTGCTTGCCGACGCGCGGCTCGGCGACCCACGTCCACGCGGTGACCACACCGGCCGGACCGACCTCGACGAACTCGCTGAGCGTGGCCGCGGTGTACGGGTCGTACTCGGTCGGCGGGACGAGCACCTTCCCGTCGCTGCCACGGATCCCCTCGAAGCGACCGTCACGCAGGCCGGTGAGGAACCGGCCCACGACGGGACCGGTCGAGCGGGTGTACCCACCCGGATACTCGAGGACGTGTTGCTCCAACAGGACTTCGGACACGTGCGGTTCCTTTCGCCAGGGAGCTCCCCGGTCGGTCAGGAGATCAGATCGCGCGCTCGCGGCCTTCCCAGTACGGGTCGCGGAGTTTGCGCTTGAGCAGCTTGCCGGTCGGCTCGCGTGGGAGCGAGTCGGAGAAGTCGATCGTCTTCGGCCACTTGTACTTCGCGAGGCGAGGTCGGAGGTACTCGAGGATCTCCTCGGCGAGCGCGTCGCTCGGCTCGGTGCCGGGCGCGAGCTCGATCACCGCCTTGATCTGCTCGCCCCAGTCGTCGTCGGGGATGCCGAAGACGGCGGCGTCGGCGACGATCGGGTTGGTGAGGATCTCACCCTCGATCTCGGCCGGGTAGATGTTCACACCGCCCGAGATGATCATGTCGGACTTGCGGTCGCAGAGGAACAGGTAGCCGTCGTCGGTGAGGTAACCGATGTCGCCGACGGTGAAGAACCCCTCGAGCCGGTTCTCCTCGGTCTTGACCTTGTCGCCCTTG
>JBBQMI010000391.1:0-2901 GCA_038328825.1 Acidimicrobiia bacterium
CCGAGCTCGGCAACACCTACCGGTCGATGGAGAACTCGTCGAACGTCTACGGCATGAACCAGGGCGAGCGGGCCGACTGGGCCGCGAGCATCGAAGGCGTGGAGATCGTCGAACCCGGCGAGGCGTTCGACCACGAGTACCTCTACTGGGTCGGCTGCGCGGGCAGCTTCGACGACCGCAACAAGAAGGCGAGCCGCGCGGTCGCGCTCCTCCTCCAGCGGGCGAACATCGACTTCGCGATCCTGGGCCCGAGCGAGCTCTGCACCGGCGACCCCGCGCGCCGCTCGGGCAACGAATACATCTTCCAGATGCTCGCGATGCAGAACATCGAGACGCTCGACGGCATGGGCGTGAAGAAGATCGTCACCCAGTGCCCGCACTGCTTCAACACGCTGAAGAACGAGTACCCGCAGCTCGAGGGGCGCTACGAGGTCGTGCACCACTCGCAGCTGCTCACGGAGCTCGTCGCCGACGGTCGCCTCTCCCTCGCCGGCGCGTCGCTCCCCGAGCGCGTCACTTACCACGACTCCTGCTACCTCGGTCGCCACAACGACGTGTACCTCGCGCCGCGCAAGGTCATCGCGCAGCTCGGCGGCATCGAGGTCGTCGAGATGCCGCGCAACGGCACCAAGGGCATGTGCTGCGGCGCCGGCGGCGCGCGCATGTGGATGGAGGAGTCGGTCGGCAAGAAGGTCAACGTCGAGCGGGCCCAGGAGGCCCTCGCGACCGGCGCGTCGCGGATCGCGGTCGCGTGCCCCTTCTGCTACGTGATGATCGAAGACGGCGTGAAGGGCGAGGGCCGCGACGAAGACGTGAAGGTGCAGGACATCGCCGAGATGCTCCTCGAGGCCCTCGAGTCGGAGTCGACGCAGGCCGCGCCCGTCACCGCGAACTTCGAACCCGGGATCTAAGCCTTCCCGCGGCCGCCGAGCTCACGCCACCGGAAGCAGGTGGTCGCGTGGTCGTTCACGAAGCCCGCGGCCTGCATGAACGCGTAGATCGTCGTCGGGCCGACGAAGCCGAACCCACTCCGCTTGAGCGCGTGGCTCGTCGCCTTCGACACGTCGGTCGCCGCCGGGAGATCAGCCGAGGTGCGGAACGCGTGGTGCACCGGCCCACCGATGACATCCCAGAGGTACGCGTCGAGACTGCCGTGCTCGCGCTGGACGGCGAGCACCGCCCAAGCGTTCGCGACCGTCGATTCGATCTTCCCACGGTGGCGCACCACGCCGGGGTCGAGCACGATCCGGTCGACCTGCGCGGGCGTGTACCTCGCGACCTTCGCCGCGTCGAAGCCGGCGAACGCCTTCCGGTAGCCCTCGCGCTTGCGCAGGATCGTGGTCCAGCTCAGACCGGCCTGCGCGCCTTCGAGCGTGAGCAGCTCGAAGAGCGCGCGGTCGCCGTGGAGGGGCACTCCCCACTCGTCGTCGTGGTACGCAACCATGAGCGGATCGTCGCCCGCCCACGCGCACCGCACCGGGGTGCCGCGCGTCGTCACTGCTCGCGGAAGTTGAGGTACGAGCGACTCGCGGTCGGGCCGCGTTGGCCCTGGTACTTCGATCCCGTCGCGTCGCTCCCGTAGGGAACGTCGGCCGCGGTCGTCATGCGGAGGAACGAGATCTGGCCGATCTTCATCCGCGGATAGATCGCGATAGGGAGGTTGGCGACGTTGGAGAGCTCGAGGGTGAGGTAGCCGTCCCAACCTGCATCCACGAATCCCGCGGTGCTGTGAATGAGCAGTCCGAGACGACCGAGCGACGACTTGCCTTCGAGCCGCGCGACGAGGTCGTTCGGGAGCTTGACCCGTTCGAGCGTCGAGCCGAGGACGAACTCACCGGGGTGCAGCACGAATGCGCCGTCGTCGCCGACTTCGACGAGCTCGGTGAGGTCTTCTTGGGGCTGACGGGGGTCGATGAACGGCGTCGTGTGGTTCCGGAACACGCGGAACAGTCCGTCGACGTGGAGGTCGATCGAGCTCGGCTGCACACACGTCTCGTCGTACGGATCGATCTCGATCCGGCCGGCTGCGAGCTCTTCCCGGAGCGTCTTGTCGGAGAGAATCACGGGCCGGACTCTAGCGAGGGCACACGCGATCCGGCCGGGCTACGGCCGGCGACCGAGGAAAGCGACGAGGCGGGTCTGTTCGTCGGCATCGGCCGCGACCGCGACGCGGGGGCCGTACTGCCCGCTGTCGCGCAGCATCTGGTCCATCGGCTCCATGCTCTCCACGAATCGGTGCACCTCGACCCCGTCGAGCGTCTCGTCGAGTCCCGTCGCGCGCGCCAGGTCCCAGGTGTGGACGAGGACGTCGGGGGTGCAGATCATGTCGATCGCTTGCTCGAAGGTCTTCGGACCCATGGGGGTGTCACGCTGACTCGTCGCCACGTCGTCATCGTCGAGCGCCGACTGGATGGTGCCGTTCACGACGGTCCACGCGCCCACGGGATCGTCGTCGGTCGACGGGATCGGCGGGACCGCGAGACCCCAGTTGCCGAAGAAGAAGTCGGGGAGCCACTCGGTCAGGTGCCCGACGACGTCACGCGCGACCCACCCCTCGCACGGCGCCGGGTTGTCCCACGCTCCGGCTGGAACCGCGCCGACGCGCTCCGTGAACTGGGCCGCGACCCTGCGGTACCGCTCGGAGACCTCACTCATTCGTCCATCCTCCCTGGGGGCACGGCTCGTCACCCGCCTAAGATCCCGCGGCGAAGCGGAACTCATCGCTTCCCACGCGGGTGTAGTTCAGAGGCAGAACATCAGCTTCCCAAGCTGAGAACGCGAGTTCGATTCTCGTCACCCGCTCCAGTCGAACCCCTGGTCAGAGGGGCTATGGCGCTCTCTTCGGTGGGCTCATCGGTCCCCTGAACTCCATTCATCCCGCGGATATCCCGCGGGATCCCG
>JBBQMI010000392.1:0-2894 GCA_038328825.1 Acidimicrobiia bacterium
GCCGGCGACTCCCAGGTCGAGGGCGCGGAGGTCGCGGTCGCCCACGGTTCGGGCGGCTGGCTCTCCGCGATGGGCACCGTCGTCCTCGGGACGGAGCCCGTCCGATGAGCGCTCCGGAGCCGGAAACCCCCGAGATCCCGAAGTACGGGATCCCGAAGTACCTGATCCCGCAGATCCAGCCGGAGGCGGCCGAGTTCTGGGCCGGGACGGTGCGGGGAGAGCTGCGGATCCAGCGGTGCACCGAGTGCGGCCTGCACCAGCACTACCCGCGATCGGTGTGCTCGCACTGCGGCGTGGGCGCCCTCGACACGGCGACGATCGAGTGGGTGACCGCGGCGGGTACAGGGACGATCCACAGCTTCACCGTGATCCGTCAGCATGGCATCCCGCCGTTTCGCACCGAGGTCCCGTTCGTCGTGGCGCTCGTCGACCTCGACGAACCGGGGGCGAGGATCCTCGGCCGGGTGCCGGCGCTCGATCCGGGCGACGCCGCGATCGGCCTGCGGGTCCGGGCGACGTTTCTGCCGGCATCCGACGACGCCGCATTCGTCGAGTTCGCCCCCGACGCCTGAGTGGCCGCGCTCTGGATCCTGCTGCTCGTGTTCGTGCTGCTCGTGGCGGCCGTGCCGATCCTGCTGATCCTCACCGCGGAGCGGCGGGACCGCGGCCACGACCGGCCGCCGGACTGATCGGGAACGACTTCCGGAGCGCGACGACTACCCGAGCGCGCCGGCGTCGCGCAGCTTCGCGACCTTGTCGTCGTCGTAGCCCAGGAGGTCGTGGAGCACGGCGTCGGTGTGCTGGCCCAGTTCCGGTGCCTTCGCGACCACCGGCTGGGCCGGTCCGCTGATCTTGATCGGCAGCGGGAGCTGGTCGGCGCCGAGCCGACTCGCGGGCAGCCACTCCATCCGGTCCTGGAACTGCGGGTCGTCGGGGAGGGTCTTCGGCGTGTTCACGGGCGCGAGGGGCACGTTGAACTCGATGCCGAAGTCGATCCACTCGACGGTCGACTTCGTCGCGAAGATGGCGGTGAGCTCGCGTTGCATCTCGCGGTTGCCGCGAGCGTGGTCGCCGTATTGCGAGCCCGGCCACTGCTCGAACAGCTCGGTGCGATCGAGGGCCGCGCAGAAGTTCTTCCAGAACGCCTGCTCGGACGCCATGAAGAGCACATAGCCGTCGCTCGACGCGTACACCTGGTAGCGGACGCCACCGCGCATGCCGCGGATCGCGGGCTCGCGTCGCTCGTAGTCGTCGGCCTTGTTGCCGGTGACCTCCGACTGCGGGCGCTCGTACGCGCGGTACGTCTCGCTGCGGTACCAGTCGAACGCGGCCGCGGCGTCGGACTGCGCGAGCTCCATCTCGCAGCCCTCGCCGGTCTCACGGGCCGAGATCACGCCGGCGAGGATGCCGAGCGCGCCGTAGAGCGGTCCCGCGAAGAGCCCGATGCCGACGTGGTCGGGCATCGTGACGAAACCCTCGTCGTCGAGCTCTGGGGTGAAGATCCCGGCCCACGCGTCGTACGCGATGCCGTGGCTGGCGAGGTCGCGGTACGGCCCGGTGGCGCCGTAGCCCGAGATCGTGCAGAACACGATCTTGGGGTTGACCTCGTGCAGACGCTCGAACCCGAGGCCGCGACGCGCGAGTCCGCCCGGTCGCATCGCCTCGACAACGACGTCGGACTGCGCGACGAGATCGAGGAAGATCGCCCGACCCTCGTCGGTCTTCAGGTCGAGGACGACGCTCTGCTTGCCCCGGTTGATGTGGAGGTGCATCAACGAGACGCCCTCGACGATCGGCCAGGTCATCTGGCGGACGTAGTCACCGGCGGGGGGCTCGATCTTGATCACGTCGGCGCCGAGGTCGGCGAGTGCGCCGGTGATCGCCGCCGGTCCGAGCATCGACACCTCGACGACGCGGACGCCCGCGAGGAGGCCACGAGAACGCGTTTCAGTCATGGCGGGCACGTTAGCGACGAACCTGACGGGGAGTCAGATTCCTGCGTACGCTCGGACGATGTCCGGTATCGAACCGCCCGTTGCGCTCGACGGACGGTCGCTCGGCAAGCGTGGGACCCTGACCCGACGACGCCTGCTCGACGCCACTGCAGAGCTGCTCGAGACCCATGGCGTGCGCGATGTTCGGGTCGTCGACATCGCCCGCACGGTCGGGACCTCGCCCGCGACCTTCTACCAGTACTTCCGAGACGTCGAGGAGGCGGTGCTCGCGCTCGCGGAAGAGGTGGGAGAGCAGGCGGCGCCGCTCGGGGAGCTCATCGAACGATCATGGGACGGTCCCGCGGGAATCGATCTCGCGCGCGAGCTCGTCGACGGGTTCCTCACGTACTGGGACCGTCACCGCGCGGTGCTGCGCACGCGCAACCTCGCGGCGCAGGAGGGCGACCAGCGGTTCCGCGATGTGCGCAACGGCGCGTTGCGTCCGCTCACCGAGGGTTTCGCGCGGAAGGTCGCACGCGACGGTCCGTCGGAGCTCGCGCCCTACGCGGCCGCGGCGGCGGTGGTCGCGATGATGGAGCGGCTCGCGGCGTTCCACGTCGACCTCGCCGACCGGTACGGCACGAGTCGGGCCGAGGTCGTGGAGACCACCGCATGGATCGTGTACCAGACGGTCACCCGCCCGCGGCCGGATGGTTCGTGATCTCGAGCTCGCGCTCGAAGACCTTCTCGAACAGCTCCCGCTTGCGGCGGGCGCCCCACAGCTCGAGCTCGGGGTCGCTGCTGGCGCGGACGCGGAGCAACACGAGCGAGGGGCCGACCCGTGCGGCGACGTGGTCGACGACCTGGTGCCGGCTGCGGTCGAGCCCGTCGGCGATGCGCAGGATGGACGCGAGTTGGCGGACGCGTTCGCGCCGGTCGTCGTCGAGCGGTCCGACGAGC
>JBBQMI010000393.1:0-2860 GCA_038328825.1 Acidimicrobiia bacterium
GGAGGTCGAACCGGTCCTTCGCCGACACGATCTCGGAGAGGACCGCGGGATCCTCCACGACCGCGAGGATCGCGCCGTGGCCCTGGGCCGAGACGATGAACGCGGCCTCGACCACGATCGCCGCGGCGCGGCCGCCGTCGATCATCTTCGCGATGAAACCGGTCAGCTCGAGCGGGAAGGCGGTCCAGTGCTCGCCGCGTCGGAGGACGAGCGGTTGCCCGTCGACGAAGACCCAGATGGTCCGGTCGGCGCGGAGGAAGAAGCCGATGCCCCCCATCCGGCGGGTCGCCTCCGCGACGAGGGAGCCGTTGTCGACGAACTCGGTGGCTGGTCGTCGGGGATCGTCGGTGGGGGCGAGGTGGTCGAGGCGGTGGCGTTGCAGCTCGGACCGGGCGTGGCCGTCGCGGTCGACGACGAGCACCGACCGTTGGCCGTCGAACAGGACCGGCGCCCGCTTCGCGTCGCGCAGGTCGGCCGGGTACCGGAACCGGAGCCGGGGCGGCCCCGGCAGCGCATCGGTGATGAGCACACCGTGCGTGAGCTGGTGGGTTTCGACGCGGGTCCCGCTGAGCTCGATGAGATATTCGAGGGTCTCGCCGATCAGGGTCGTGTGGCGGGCATCCTCCTCGATGCCGACGCCGGGCGCGTACCCGGCGACGAGCTCGATGACGATCGTGTCGCGGATCGCCCGACGGGTCGGGGGGCCGAGTGGTGCTGTCGAGGCGTGCGGGCCCCGGAACTGGGTCGCGGCGCGCAGCGCCGCTCGCGGGAGCGCGTGGAGGAGCTCCAACAGCGGGAGGCTGTCGGGGGTGATGAGCATGGCGATCGCGCCCCGCACCTCGAGCACGCACGTGACCTCCCACCCGTCGGGTCCGGGCGCGGTTGCGCTCGCCGTCGTCGGTCCGGCGTGCCCATCCGGGAGCGGGGCGTCGGCGGGGGAGTAGATCATCTCGACCGCCGCGGCCCCGAAGATCTCGCCGACGGCCGCGGCGACCACGTCGCCGACCGGATCCGCGGGGACGTGGTCGACGGTCGACGATCGGATCCAGGGCATCGACCTCCAGTGTTACTCCACCTGCACCGCGCTCCGGGCGGAGCCGCTCCGGGTCTTGTACGGTCGACGCGCATGACGCTTCCCGCCCCACGACCCGACGGCACGTGCATCGTCACCGGCGCATCGTCGGGGATCGGCAGCGAGATCGCCCGCGAGATCGCGGCGCGGGGTCTCGGCCTCACGCTCGTCGCCCGGCGCGAGGACCGTCTCCGTGCCCTCGCCGACGAGCTGGTCTCGGCGTACGGCATCCGGGTCGAGGTGATCACCGCCGACCTGGCCGACGAAGGATCACGGAGCCGGATCGCGACCCAGCTCGCGGAGCGCGGCCTCGAAGTCGACGTGCTCGTGAACAACGCCGGGTTCAGCACGATGGGTCCGGTCGCGGCGAGCGACCCCCTCCGCGAGATGGCCATGGTCCGCACCGACGTCGAGGCGGTCGTCCATCTCTGCAGCGTCTTCCTGCCCGGGATGGTCGAACGGCGTCGCGGCGCGATCCTCAACGTTGCTTCGTCCGCGGCGTTCCAACCGATCCCGGGTCAGGCCGGTTACGGGGCCGCGAAGGCGTTCGTGCTCTCCTACAGTCAGGGGATCCGCGCCGAGGTGGGCCGCACCCCGGTGACCGTCACCGCGCTGTGCCCGGGCCCGGTCGAGACCGAGTTCGCGACGGCCGCCGGACTGACCGACGAACAGGCCGGCGCCGCGCTTCCCGGGTTCATGTGGGTGTCAGCCGTCGACGTCGCCAGGGCCGGCGTCGACGGCCTCGACAAGGGCCGCGCCGTGGTGATCCCCGGTGCCGCCAACAAGGTCAGCGCGGTGAGCGGCCACCTCACGCCCCGCCGCCTGCTCCTCCCGATCCTCGCCAAGCAGCACCCGTCGCTCAAGCAGTAGCCCGCACCGTGACCGGTGATCGGGTTCCTCCCGACGTTCCCGGGGTCAGGGCCCCCGGTTTCGTGAGGGAGGACGACGACCACACCACGGTCGCGCGAGGAGGCCGAGACGACATAGTCACGGCTCTTCGCGGACGGCGAACCGTTCCACGTAGGGGGCGAGGGCGGCGCGGCGTTCGGTGGGGTCGAGGCCGAAGTCGGTGAGGTCGTACACGACGGTGCCGTGGCGGCCGCGGGGGTGGGTCGCGATGAAGGCGTCCATCGCGTCGCGGGTGTCGTCGGTGAAGGGTTGCTCGGCGACTTCGTAGATGCGCTGCACCGTCGCGAGGTCGTCGGCCATGAACTCGTGGAAGCGCACGTCGACGGCCTGTGTGTCGGGGAGCAGGTCACGCTCGCGCACGCACCCCAGGAGGAGATCCTCGATGCGCGCCGACCAGTACGCGCCGTACTGGCACGGATCGGGGGCGGTCACACCCATGCGGGCTGTGTAGGTGATCATCGTGACCATCGACGCGGTGACGCTCACGGGGTCACGGTGGGTGAGTACGAACGTCGCGTCGGGGAAGACCGTCGAGAGCGCGCGGAGCTGCTCGGTGTGCTGCGGTGACTTCAGTACCCAGCGGGTGCCGCCGCGCAGGAACGTGAGCACCTGGAGCACCGTCTTCAGGTATTCGTAGTGGGGCGTCTGATCGTGGCCGAGGTAGAAGTCGCGCCAGGTGGGGATGAGGCCGAGCGTCTCGAAGAACATCGACGAGAAGTCGATGGCGAGGAGGTGGATCTCTTCGTGCACGTGGTCGACGGTCATCTCGTGCATGCGCTTGAACAGCGGCATCGACGCATCGACGAAGTCGACACCCATCTGCGTCCGTTCGAGTCGGGGATCGGGCTCACCGCGTGCCGGGTGATCGTCGACACCGGG
>JBBQMI010000394.1:0-2852 GCA_038328825.1 Acidimicrobiia bacterium
AGCAGGTGGTCACGGGCGATCGCGACCTTCTCCTCCTCGGTGTAGCCGTCGAGCCGAACGATCTCCATGCGGTCGAGCAACGGACCGGGGATGGTCTCGGCGACGTTCGCGGTCGCGATGAACAGCACGTCGGAGAGATCGAGGTCGACCTCGAGGTAGTGGTCGCGGAACGTGTGGTTCTGCGCCGGGTCGAGCACCTCGAGCAACGCGCTGGTCGGGTCACCCCGCCAGTCGGCGCCGAGCTTGTCGACCTCGTCGAGGAGCACGACCGGGTTCATCGTGCCCGCCTCCTGCAACTCCCGCGCGATGCGGCCCGGACGGGCGCCGACGTAGGTGCGCCGGTGACCGCGGATCTCTGCTTCGTCTCGCACGCCACCGAGGGCGAGTCGCACGTACTCGCGACCGGTCGCGCGTGCGACCGACTCGCCGAGGCTGGTCTTGCCCACGCCGGGAGGGCCCACGAGCGCGAGGATGAGTCCGGCGCGCTGGTCGGGAAGGCCGCGCTCGGCGCGCAGCTTGCCGACGGCCAACGCCTCGACGATCCGTTCCTTCACGTCGTCGAGGCCGGTGTGGTCGGCGTCGAGCACCGCCCGCGCCGCGACCACGTCGACGGCCCGATCGGAGCGCACGCCCCACGGGAGCTCGAGGATCGTGTCGAGCCACGTACGGATCCAGCCGTGCTCGGGGTTCTGCTCGCCGGTGCGCTCGAGCCGGTCGATCTCGCGGTCGAGCGCGGTGCGCACGTCTTCGGGCAGGTCGCGCGCGGCCGCCTTCTCGCGGTACTCGTCGACACCACCGTTGCCCTCGTCGTCACCGAGCTCCTTTCGGATGGCCGCGAGCTGCTGGCGCAGCAGGAACTCGCGCTGCTGGCGCTCCATCCCCTCCACGACCTCGGTGCGGATGCGGTCGGCGACCTCGAGCTCGGCGAGCATGTCGCGCGCCCACCGGGTCGCGCTCTCGACGCGCGTCTCCACGTCGATCGTCTCGAGCAGCTCGAGCTTCTGTTCCGACGGCAGGTCGCTCCACGCACCGAAGCCGTCGGCGAGCGCGCCGGGCTCGGTGGTCGTGCGGAGCAGCTCGGGCAGTCGACGGGACCGACGGCGTTCACCGAGCACCGACAGCACGCCCCGCAGCTCCTTGCCGAGCTCCGTGATCCGTGCGGCGCGATCGGCGTCGTGCGGGGTCTCGTCGATCACCTCGTGGGCCTCGACCCACAGCGACGCGCCCGTGCCGGCCACGCCGGCGCCGAGGCGGGCCCGGTGCTGGCCGCGCAGGATCGCGGCCGCGACGCCGTTCGGCAGCTCGCCCGACTCCTCGACCGTGGCCACGGTGCCGACACGCGCGAAGCGACCGTCGACGCGGGGCACGAGCAGCAGCCGACCGTCGGCACCGTCGGCGGCGGCGACTGCCGCGCGCGCTTCGTCGGTGTCGAGCGTGAGCGTGGCGACGGTGTTCGGGAGCACCACACCGGTGTCGAGGGGCAGCACCGGCAGGGCGAGGGTGTCGAGCTCGGGCATCAGTCTCTCCGATCGCGATTACAGGATTACGCGAAGTGGAGAACCGATGTGAGGCCGGAGCTATTCCCGACCCAGCCGCCCGGGTATACGAGGTCCGGAACCTCCGTTACCCCGGGAGCTGGGCCTTGATCGCGTCGACGATGGTGGCGTCCTCGGGCTCGACGGGCGGGCTGAAGCGACCGACGACCTCGCCACTCGGGCTGATCAGGAACTTCTCGAAGTTCCAGCGGATGTCGCCGGTGTGGCCGTCGGCGGAGTCGGGGACCTCGACCAGCTGCTCGTACAGCGCGTGGCGGCCGTCGCCGTTGACCTCGATCTTCTCGAACAGCGGGAAGCTCACGTTGTAGTTGGTCTCGCAGAAGGTCTTGATCTCGTCGGGCGTGCCCGGCTCCTGGCCCATGAACTGGTTGCACGGGAAGCCGAGCACCTCGAAGCCCTTGCCCCCGAACTCCTCGTGGAGCTTCTGCAGACCGGCGTACTGGGGCGTGAGGCCGCACGCCGACGCGACGTTCACGAGCAGCAACACCTTGCCCTCGTACGCGTGGAGATCGGCGTCGGCGCCGTCGAGGTCGTGGATCGGGGCGTCGTAGATGGCCATCGGTGTTCCTCCGGAGGGCGTGCGGACGAGGTGGCCGAGTCTAGGGAGCTACGGCCTGGTCGCGCGCCGCACCTGTCGGGCCATGATCCGGTCGACAACGGGTGCGAGCAGGCCACCGCCCCGAAGCAGGAGCGCGGTCTGCGGGTCGGCCGTGATCTCGGTCCGGTCGTGCTCGATGCCCCGCACGATCGCGGCCGCGACCTTCGCGGGCTGCACGACCTTGATCGACCCGCTCACTGCGACCGTCTCGGGTGGCTTGGTCTCGTTCTCGTGCGCGAACCCGGGCGTGTCGGTGTCGGGCGGGTACACGCAGGCGACGTGGACGCCGCGGGGTCCCAGCTCCGCGCGCAACGTGGCCATGAGCCCTCGGACTGCGTACTTGGCGGGGGCGTACGCCGAGTAGCCGAACACCCCGATCAGGCCCGCGCCCGACGACACCCCGACGATCGTTCCCCCGCTCCGTTCGAGCATCGACGGCACCACGGCCCGGACGCAATGCAGGACGCCGAAGTAGTCGAGCTCCATCTGCTCACGGAACACCTCGAGCGGGATCTCCGAGAAGTATCCGGGCTGCGCCGACCCGGCCGACGCCACCAACAGGTCGCACGGACCCTCGGCCGCGACGAGCTTCGCGAACCCCTCGTCGACGGCGTCGGCATCGGTCACGTCGATCGACGCCGTCTGCACGGCTCGCGTCTCGCGCCGCGCCTCGATGAGTCGCCCCCGGTCCCGGGCGA
>JBBQMI010000395.1:0-2834 GCA_038328825.1 Acidimicrobiia bacterium
GGCTGAACGGCGTGCGCCCCGGCCGGGTGTCGGCGGCGTCGTGGGCGCTCGGTGCCTCGATGGCCGCGGTCGCCGGCATCTTCCTCGCCGAGGAGCTCAGCGCCCTCAGCATCGAGACGCTCACGCTGCTGATCGTCGACGCGTTCGCCGCCGCGATCATCGGACGGCTCAAGAGCCTCCCGCTCACGTACGTCGGTGGCCTGATCATCGGGCTCTCGCTCTCGTTCCAGCAAAACTTCCTCACCTGGTCGGGACGATGGAGCTCCGCGAGCTTCGCGATCCCGACGATCATCCTGTTCCTCGCCCTCCTGTTCCTCCCCCAGGACCGCATCGAGGGCAAGCGCTCGTCGACGATCCGGAGCCCGCGCCTGATCTCGCTGCAGCGGGCGCTGTTCGGGTTCGTGCTCGTGTTCGTGGTCGCGTTCGCGCTCGCCGGCGGGCTCGACCGGCCGAACGTCCGGCGCGTCACGACCGCGCTCATCACCGCGCTGATCATGGTGTCGCTCGTGCCGCTCACCGGGTGGTCGGGTCAGATCTCGCTCGCGCAGATCACGTTCGTCGGCATCGGCGCCTGGGCGACCTACGAGTTCTCGACCGCCGGCGGCGAGCTCTTCGGCATCACGCTCTTCCAACCCGGCAACCCGGCGCTGCTGTTGGTCGGCGCACTGGTCGCGGTGCCCTTCGGCATCCTCATGGCCCTCCCCGCGCTCCGATTGCGGGGCCTCTACCTCGCGCTCGCCACGATGTCGTTCGCCCGGATGGCCGAGTTCGTGATCTTCGACCAGCCCGAGGTGTTCGGCGGTCAGGGGCGTCGCATCGCCGACCTGAAGTTCTTCGGGACCGACATCAGCGCGCCGTTCTCGTTCCTCGGCATCGACTTCCCCGGCGACGCGGGGCTCCTGATCCTCACCGCGTTCCTCTTCGGTGCCGTCGGCATGATCATCGTTGCGTTGCGGCGGGGACGCTTCGGCCGCCGTCTCGTGGCGATGCGCGACAGTCCCGCCGCCTGTGCCACGCTCGGGGTCGACCTCTCGCGCACGAAGCTCGCGGTGTTCACGCTCAGCGCGTTCATCGCCGGGTTCGCGGGCGCGCTGCTCGGGGTCGCGCGTGGAACTGCGAGCACGCTCGATTTCCAGATGCTCAACGGCCTGTCGTTCCTGCTCCTCCTCGTGGTCGGCGGCGCGTCGGTCGTGTCGGGTGCGCTCGTGGGCGGTGTGTTCCTCCAGCTCTTCAGCTGGATCGCGCTCGTCTTCCCGAACGGTGTCACGATCCCGTTCTTCGGGGTCGACGTGGTGAACCTCCAGGCGCAGATCGGACCCGGTCTCGCGGGCATCGGGATCGGCTACCACCCCGAGGGCTCCGTGACCGCGGTGAGCGAGGCCTGGCAGCAACGGTCGAGGGGGCAGCCCGCCCCACCTCCCGAGTTGGAGCCGGAGCCGGAGCCGGAGCCGACGCGCACACCGGAGCCGGAACCGGTCGCAGTCACGACCGCCCCGGGCCCGACGGGGGAGCGCGGTCGGCCGCTGCTCGACGTGAGCGGCATCGCGGTCCGCTTCGGCGGGCTCCAGGTGCTGCGCGACGTGTCGATCGACGTGCCCGTGGGTCACGTCACCGGTCTCATCGGCCCCAACGGTGCCGGCAAGACGACGCTCTTCAACGTCATCACCGGGCTCCAGGACCCGAACGCCGGTCGGGTCCTGCTCGACGGTGACGACATCACGACCCAGCGGCCCCACCAGCGGGCCCGGCGCGGCATCGGGCGGACGTTCCAGCGGCTCGAGACGTTCGACACCCTGAGCGTGCGCGACAACGTGCTCGTGGCCGCCGAGATGCGGCACTCGTGGTCGCGGGACAAGTTCGATCCGGGGTCGCTGACCGACGAACTGATCGCGCGGGTCGGTCTCGTGGGCGTCGCGGGGGAGCGGGTCGACACGTTGCCGACCGGCACGGCCCGGCTCGTGGAAGTGGCCCGGGCGCTCGCGAGCAAACCGCGGGTCCTGTTGCTCGACGAGCCGTCGTCGGGTCTCGACGCGACGGAGACCACCGCGCTGAGCGACCTGCTGCGCGACCTCGCGTCCGACGGGCTCGCGGTCCTGCTCGTGGAGCACGACATGAGCTTCGTCATGGGCGCGTGCGAGAACATCCACGTGCTCGACTTCGGCGAGATCATCACTGCCGGCTCGCCGATCGACGTGCAGGCGAGCCCGGAGGTGCGGGCGGCGTACCTCGGCGACGCGAGAGAGCAGGAGCTGGCCGAGGCCGCGCCGGATCTCGACGAGGTGATCAGGGTGGGCGAGACCCGCGCCGTTCCCGCCGCGGCGAGCGCCGACGCGGGAGCGATCCCCGCGCTCTCGTTGCGCGCCGTGCGTGCCGCGTACGGCAACATCGAGGTGATCCACGGCCTCGACCTCGTGGTGCCGACCGGTCAGGTGTTCGCGCTGCTCGGGCCGAACGGGGCGGGGAAGTCGTCGACGCTCAAGATCGCGAGCGGTCAGCTCCGGCCGACCCACGGCACGGTCGAGATCCTCGGCACCGAGGTGTCACGCACCGCCACCGACCGCCTCGCGCGCGAGGGGGTGTGTCTCGTCCCCGAGGGCCGGGGCGTCTTCCCCAACCTCACCGTCATCGAGAACCTCCGGATGGCCACCTACACGGGTGTCCCGCTGGCCCAGGTCCTCGAGCGGTCGTTCGAGCGCTTCCCCCGTCTCGCCGAACGCCGCAAGCAGCTCGCCGGGACGATGTCGGGCGGCGAGCAGCAGATGCTCGCAATGGCCCGCGCGCTCACGTCGGACCCGAAGGTGCTCCTCCTCGACGAGCTCTCGATGGGCCTCGCG
>JBBQMI010000396.1:0-2826 GCA_038328825.1 Acidimicrobiia bacterium
TCACGGCACCGGTTTCGGGTTCACCGACCTGCCACGCGAGCCAGTCGCCGGCGTCGGCGCGGTCGATCGTGACCGGCAGGTCGCGCGCGGCATCGAGCGCGGCCTGCAGCACCTGGAACCGTTGGTCCTGACCGGGCCACACGTAGCTCAGCAACGCGAGGCGGGCCGCGTCGGTCGTCGCGTCGAGGGGGTCCTGGTCGCAGCCCCGCCGGTCGACGATGGTGGCGCCCTGCTCGAAGAGCGCGCGACCACCGGGCCAGAACTCGGTGAACCGCACCTTCGACGTGGGGTCGCCCCAGCCGACACCGTCCTGCTCGAACCAGTAGCGCTCGAGTCGCAAGTTCAGGCCGGCGCTCGAGCCGAGCTCACGGAGCCGGAGCGGGAGCCCGGTCTCGCGCGCGACCACCAACATGCCGCCGAGCAGTGGGATCGACCGGCCGACCTCGTTGGTCTGGGGCGGCCGCGTGAGCGCCTCGAGCAGCATCGGCGGAGGATCGTCGACCAGCGCGTGCACGAACGGCCACGCCGCGGCGAAGTCACCGTCGCCCCCGACCGACGGGTACCGCGCCGCGAGCTCGGCCGACTGCCCCGAGAGGACGATCTTGTGGAGACCCCCGAGGATGCGCAACGCGAATGCGTCTTCGAACGGCGCGTTCGCGTGCGCGGCGAGGAGCGACCACACCGGTCCGCCGCGCTCCACGTCGGCGATCATCAGCTCGAGCAGCCCCGCGTAGAACGGCGATCCCATCTCGCGACAGCCCGCGACCTGCAGGTGCAGGTTGGCGAGCAGCCGCTCGCGCGGATCGCCCGTGCTCGTCCCCGTGTCCGTCATCTCGTCATCACATCACCTCATGCCCACATGAACGCGCCGCCGTCGGCCATGAAGGTGTGCCCGGTGAGGTAGCGACTGGCGTCGGAGCAGAGGAACCACGCGATCGGCGCGATGTCGAGCTCGGGATCGCCCTGCCGACCCATCGGGCAGCTCTCGATGAACTGGCGGTACCCCTCGCTCGCCTTTCCCGCGTCGCCGTGGTGCGTGGCCGCGGCGGGGGCGATCGCGTTCACGCAGATGCCGTCGGCGCCCCACTCCCGTGCGGCCGTGCGGGTGAGCGCACGAATCGCCTCCTTCGATGCGTTGTACGCGCCGAAGCCCCGGCCGCCGGTGATGCCCATCGACGACGCGAAGTTGACGATGCGGCCCCAACCCTGGTCGCGCATGTGGGGGTAGACCGCTTGCATCGCCCAGAGCGAGCCCTTCACGCCGGAGCGGTAGAAGACGTCGAGATCCTCGTCGGTGACCTCGGCCATCGGGGCCATCGGTCGGAAGGTCTGCGCGTTGTTCACGATCGCGTGGACCCGGCCGAAGCGTGCGACCGTGGCCGCGACCATCGCCTCGATCTGATCGCGCTCGTTGATGTCGCACTCCACGCCGAGAACGGGAACCTCGAGGTCACCGAGCTCGTCGACCGTGCGTTGCATGGTCTCGCGCTTCCACTCCGCGACCACGATCGAAGCGCCGCCCCGTCCCAGGTGGTGCGCGATCCCGCGACCGATCCCACGACCCGCGCCGGTCACGATCACGACCCGACCGTCGACCCCGTGCATGCCGCGCGCATCCGTCGTCACTACGTTCTGGTCCACGCCCTGGAGGCTACCGGTCGTGGCGATAGCTTCGGTCCATGAACCTGACTGAACGCCCGACCTGGCAGGCCCTGCAGTCGCACCACGACGACATCGGCGACACCCACCTCCGCGCGCTGTTCGCGGGCGACACCGAGCGTGGCACTCGATTCAGCGCGGAGGCCGTGGGGTTGTACCTCGACTACTCCAAGAACCGCGTCACCGACGAGACGATGCGACTCCTGCTCGCGCTGGCCGACGACTGCGGTCTGCGCGAAAGGATCGACGCCATGTTCCGGGGTGACGAGCTCAACGTCACCGAGCACCGGGCGGTGCTGCACGTGGCGCTCCGGGCGCCGCGCGACCTCGTGATCGAGGTCGACGGGCACGACGTCGTCCCCGACGTGCACGCAGTGCTCGACAAGATGAGTGCCTTCTCCGATCGGGTGCGGTCCGGATCCTGGATCGGCCACACCGGCAAGGCCATCCGCAACGTGGTGAACGTCGGGATCGGAGGCTCCGACCTCGGTCCGGTGATGGCCCACGACGCGCTCGAGTTCTACAGCGAACGGTCGCTCACCTTCCGCTTCGTGTCGAACGTCGACGGCAACGAGTTCGTGGAGGCCACGCACGAACTCGATCCGGCCGAGACGCTCTTCGTCATCTGCTCGAAGACGTTCACGACCCTCGAGACGATGGCCAACGCGCACAGCGCCCGGAAGTGGATCGTCGACGGACTCGACGGCGACACCGCCGCGGTCGCGAAGCACTTCGTGGCCGTCTCCACGAACGGGAAGGAGGTCGAGGCGTTCGGGATCGACACCGACAACATGTTCGAGTTCTGGGATTGGGTCGGCGGTCGGTACTCGTTCGACTCCGCGATCGGCCTCACGTTGATGATCTCGATCGGGCCCGAGCGGTTCCGGGAGATGCTCGCGGGCTTCCACGCGATGGACGAGCACTTCCGCACGGCGCCGTTCGAGCGCAACCTGCCCGTGCTGCTCGGTCTCATCGGCCTCTGGTACGACGACTTCTTCGGCGCCGAGACCGTCGCGATCCTGCCGTACGACGCCTACCTCGGACGGTTCAGCGCGTACCTCCAACAACTCGACATGGAGAGCAACGGCAAACACGTGACGCTCGACGGCGAGCGCGTCGACTACCAGACGGGCCCCATCATCTGGGGCCAACCGGGAACGAACGGTC
>JBBQMI010000397.1:0-2823 GCA_038328825.1 Acidimicrobiia bacterium
CGCCGCGGCCGAGGAGGAGTTCCGCCATGCCGGTGGCTACGCGGCCGACGCGCAGGTCCGCCGCATCGCCGCCGGCCTCGGCCTCAGCGACGACCGCCTCGACCTCCCGATCGACGCGCTCTCGGGTGGCGAGCGCCGTCGAGTGGAGCTGACCCGCATCCTCTTCGCGGGCAGTGAGGCGCTCCTCCTCGATGAACCGACCAACCACCTCGACAACGATGCCAAGCAGTGGCTCATGGGCTTCCTGCGCACCTACCGCGGCGCGCTCCTCGTGGTCAGTCACGACCTCGAGCTGCTCGACGCGTCGATCACGCGCGTCCTGCATCTCGACGAGGGTGAGATGGTCGAGTACAAGGGCACGTACTCGCAGTACCGCACCGCCCGAGCCGCCGACGAAGTGCGCCTCGAGCGCCTCGCGACCCGTCAGGGTGCCGAGATCGACCGGCTCAAGAAGCTCGCCGACGGCATGCGCGGCCAGACGGCCAAGCGCGCCCGGGCCGCGAAGTCCATCGACACCCGTACCGCGCGCCTCCAACGCGACGCCGTCACCGGCCCGAAGAAGGAGCGCTCCATCGCGGTGAAGTTCCCGACTCCCCCGCGCCCGGGTGCGGTGGTGCTCGAGGCCGAGGGTCTGCGCAAGGGCTTCGGCGGACCGCCGGTGTTCGAAGACGTGTCGTTCGACGTCGGTCGCGGTGAACGGGTGCTCATCCTCGGACTCAACGGCGCCGGCAAGACCACCCTCATGCGTCTGTTCGCGGGTCGCGACCATCCCGACGCCGGCACCATCACCTTCGGTCACAAGGTGTCGGCCGGCTACTACGCCCAGGAGCACGAGGGCATCACCGGCGGCCGCAGCATGATCGACCACATGCGCGAGTCGGCCGACGTGTCCGACCAGGAGCTCCGCGCCCTGCTCGGGATGTTCGGCCTCAAGGGCGACATGGCGTTCCAGGACGCCGGCACGCTCTCCGGCGGCGAGAAGACGAAGCTCGCGCTCGCCCAGCTCGTCGCCGGCCGCCACAACCTGCTGTTGCTCGACGAGCCGACGAACAACCTCGACCCGCCGTCGCGCGATGCCGTCGGCCTCGCGCTGCGGGAGTGGCCGGGCGCGATGGTGCTCGTGAGCCACGACACCGAGTTCGTCGCCCGACTCGAACCGTCGCGCGTCCTGCTCATGCCCGACGGCGACGTCGACACCTGGTCCGACGACCTCATCGAGCTCGTCGCCCTCGCGTAACTTCTGGTCGGATCCGCTGCGCCGGCTCGATCGCTCACCGGCGCACGTGCTGTGCGACGTGTCCGCCGGCTCCGCTCCTCCTCCCGCTACGGGAGGCTGCTACCGGAGGGCGCTGAGGCGTTCCGGGACGTCGGCGAAGGTCTTGTCGTGCTGCTCGATGCGGCGGAAGAGCTCGCGGGCGCGCGGCGTGTTGCCGGAGCGTTCCTCGAGGTCGGCGAGGGCGTACCAGAGGCGCAGGTGGTGCTCGCGGGGCCGCTTCACGTCGGACGTCCGCTTGCTGAGCACTGCGATCGCCTTGTCGATCTCGCCCCGGTCGGCGAGGTCGCCTGCCCGCACGATCCGCCCCTCGGCCACGAGCTCCGACGACGGCGACACCGCCGCGAGCTCGGTCCACAGCTCCTCGACCCGCTTGTGGTGGCCGAGGGCGCGTTCGCAGTCCATGAGCACGGGATGCTGGTCGGCCGATGCGGTGAGGGCGACGTACTTGTCGAGCTCCTTCGCGGCCGCCCGGTAGTTGCCGAGGCGGTAGTGCGAGAGCCCGAGGAGCTCGCGCACACTCGCCGACTCGGGTACGGCGTCTCGCACGGGCTCGAGGATCCGGACCGCGACACGGTTGCGGTCGTGGGCGAACGCGTCGGCAGCGTCGACGACCTGCTCGTAGAGGCGGGGACCCTTGCGGCCACCCAGTCGGACGATCTCGGACTTCACGTCGGGTGAGCCACCCGCCTTGCGGGACCGACGTCGGGGCGGCGCCGCCGGGTTGGCCACGGTGCGCCGGTTCGAGGTCCGCTTCGGTTGGGCCTTGCCGTGCACGATCCGCAGCCCGGCCGACTTCGGACGCTCGCTCTCGGCCTCGGCCTCGGGACCCCGGCGGGGTCGGCGGGGCGGTGCCTCGTGGGTGAACGGCCCGAAGCCACCCTCCCGCTCGGGCTTGGGCTTCGACCGCTCCCGGGAGTCGCCCGAACGGCCACGACTCGGCGCACCCGAGCGTTTCGGTGCGTCGGAGCGACCGCCGGACCGGGCGGGCTTGCCGCCGCTCCGACCTCCGGGCGCGGGCTTGCCGCCCTGGCGGGCGTCGCGCTCGGGCTTGCCTCGACGTTCGCCGGCCACGGGTCTGCTCCTGATGCCCATTCCCGATGCTGCGCATCGGGCCGTTCGGGCCCTTGGGGGGGGGTCGGGCGGATCGTACCGGCACGGCATCGGTTCCGACGCGACGAAAGCGCCCGGTGGGGCGCTTTCGTTGAGAAATCCCGGCGGCGACCTACTCTCCCGGGGGGCTACCCCCCAAGTACCATCGGCGCTGGCGGTCTTCACGACCGTGTTCGGAATGGGAACGGGTGTTTCCCCGCCGCAATAGCCACCGGAAACCTATGAAATTGTGTAGTCCCTCAAGGACTCCATAGCGAGCACGAACAACAAAGATCCCAAGCCCTCGGCCGATTAGTACCGGTCGGCTGAACACGTCACCGTGCGTACACCTCCGGCCTATCAACCAGGTAGTCTACCTGGGGCCTTACCCGGTTAACCCGGTGGGAGAAATCATCTCGAGGCAGGTTTCGCGCTTAGATGCTTTCAGCGCTTATCCT
>JBBQMI010000398.1:0-2820 GCA_038328825.1 Acidimicrobiia bacterium
TTCTTGGCCGGAGCCTTCTTCGCCGGAGCCTTCTTCGCGACGGTTTTCTTGCCCGAGCGCTTCGCCGGCTTCGACTTCGTCGAACCGTCGCGCTTCTTCGGTCGGGGCTTCGTGACCGCCTCGACCATCTCGTCGCTCGGCGCACCCGCCGGATGCGCGAACCCGGGGAGTCCCACTTCGATCGCGCGGCGCGGCGCGTCGACGGCCTGCACGATGAACGCGCGGCGCTCTCCTTTCTCGAGCACATCGCGCGCGCGGGTCGGCGGCGGATCGCCCATCGCCGCGAGGGGGAGATAGGCGCGCACGCCGTCGGCCGCGACGAACGCGCCGTGCGAAGCGAACTCCTCGACCGTGCCCTCGACCTCGCTCCCGAGCCGGTGGTCGATGAGGAACTGGAGGAACTGGGCGGGCTCGTTCACGGCCTCGGGCGACGGGCCCTTTCGCCGCCGAGGGCGGCGCTTGGCCGGCGACAGCGCCTCGGCCGTGGCCGCGGCGATCGCCGCGGTCACCTTCTTCGACGGACGTGCCGGCGGCGGCTTCGCCTGGGTCGGCGGCGGCATCGGCCCGTCGGCCGGCACGGGCTTCGCCTTGACCCGGGTGGCCTGGCGGCTCTTCGCCCCGCGCACTGGCGTGCGCAGCGAGAAGATCCACCCGACACCGGGGACCGGTTTGCCGCCGACGAGCCGGCTCACGTCGAACAGCCACGGGTATTCGCCGTGGAACTCCTGGAACGAGTCGTTGGAGAGAACAGTCGCGTTGGTGCGATCCGCGATCTGGAGGAGGAACCCGTCGCCGCGCCCGATCGCGCCGGCGGGCGGTGACACGAGCTCACCACGCGCCTCGGCGCGCTCGAATGCGACGCGTTCGGATTCGTCGATGCGGTGGGCGAAGCTCGCGTCGACGACGACCGTGATCGACCCCTCCGGGTACTCGTCGCGGAACGCGCGCATCGCTTCCTGCAGCTGCGCGAGGCTCGGCGTGGTGCGACCCTCGGTCGCGATGTTCGATCCGTCGACGACGAAGTGTTGCGAGGCCATCTAGGTGCTGCTCCCGGTCGCGCCGCCGGATGCTTCGATCTCGAGGAGGTCGGCGGCCATCTCCTTGAGCAGGTGGTAGTCGGCCTTGCCGTTGGCGGCCCGGTTGAGCGAGTCGACGAACAGGAAGCGCTTGGGGGTCTTGTAGCCGGCGAGCTTGTGGCGGCACACGGCCTGCAGCTCGGCTTCGTCGGTGTAGTAGCCGTCGGTGACCTGCACGAGGGCGACCACGCGCTCGCCGAACCGAGCGTCGGGAATGCCGACGACCACGCAGTCGTACACGGCGCCGTTCTGCCTGAGTACCGACTCGACCTCTTCGGGGTAGACCTTCTCGCCGCCCGTGTTCACGGTCGCGGAGCCCCGGCCGAGGAGCTTGATCGTGCCGTCGTGGTCGACGGTCGCGTAGTCGCCGGGGATCGAGTAGCGCTTCCCGTCGACGACGCGGAACGTCTTCGCGGTCTTCTCCGGGTCCTGGTAGTAGCCGAGCGGGATCCGACCGCCGACCGCGACCATGCCGACCTCGTCGGTGCCGGGCGAGACGTCGGCGTCGTCTTCCTCGCGCAGCACCCGCACCCGGTCGTTCACGGCGAAGCGCGCCGGCGGGATCTCGGCGTCGCTCGACTTCGCCGCCGATCGGGTCATGAGCCCCTCCGACGCGCCGAGCGAGTCGAGCAGCGTGACCGACGCGAGGTGGTCGAGGAGCCCCCGCTTCACCTCGGGGCTCCACGTGACGCCGGAGCTGGTGATCGCGCGCAGTGTGGAGAGCTCCCACCGGGGGGGCTCGACGTTGAGCGCGTCGAGCAGCGGACGGGCGAACACGTCGCCCACGATCGTGAGCACCTGCACTGAGTTGCGTTCGACCTCGGTCCAGATCCGCGCCGGCTCGAGCTTCATCGAGTCGACCAGCACCACGGTGCCACCACCCGCGAGCGTCGAGAGCGCGATGAACAGGCCGGTGCCGTGCATGAGCGGGCACGCGGGCAGCGCGGTCGCGGCGCGCTTGCCGGCCGTGACCGCGGCGCCTGGATCCGTTGGTTCCGTGTTCGGCCGGGCCATCTGCCACAGCGCGACGTACAGGTCGTCGTTGCGCCACATCACCCCCTTGGGCATCCCGGTGGTGCCGCCGGTGTAGAGGAAGATGAGGTCGTCACCCGACGGTGTGCGGTCGCGCCACGGCCCGTCGGGCGACGCCGCCGCGATCGCTGCCTCGTACTCGGGGCCGAGCGCGAGGGTGAACGGGCGCCACCGCTTGCCGATCTTCTTGATGCCCTTCTGCACCGTGGCCGCCAGATCCGGCTCGTGGACCACGACCTTCGCGTCGGAGTCGTCGATCACGTAGCCCGTCTCCGTCGGTCCGTACCGGTAGTTCACGTTCACGGGCACGCACCCGAGCAGGAGCGCGGCGAAGAACGTCTCGAGGTACTCCGGCCGGTTCAGCAGGTCGATCGCGACCTTGTCGCCGGGCCGGAGGCCCTCGTTCCAGCAGTGCGACGCGAGTCGCCCGGCCCGGTCGCCGAACTCGGCCCAGCTCAGCCGCCGATCGCCGCAGATCACCGCGTCCCGCTCCGGCACCGCAGTCGCGATCGAGCTCCAGACGTCGGCGAAGTTCCAGCTGGCCATGGCGCTCAGGTTAGGTGGGTGCGAGCGGAGGCAGCGTCGTGACGTCTCGGCTGCGGACCGCGAGCGGCACGTCGCCCTCGACCGGCACGTCGGTGTGGAACGGCGTCGGGAGCCGACGGATCGCGCCGATGGTCTGCTGGGCGTCCCACGCGCAGTAGACCGCGCC
>JBBQMI010000399.1:0-2819 GCA_038328825.1 Acidimicrobiia bacterium
GGTGCTCGTCTCCGACGCGACCGAGGTCCTGTTCCGCGACCGGGTTGAGCTGCGCCCGCTCGGCGAGCATCGACTCCGGGGGATGCGCGGCCGGATGTCGGTGTACCAGGTGCTCGCCGTGGGGCTCCCGGTCGACTTCCCGGTGCTGCGCAACGTCGACGCCGTCTCCGGCAACCTCCCGCAACTGCTCAGTTCGGTGATCGGGCGCGAGGACCTCGTCGCCGAGGTCGCCGAGCTCGTGCGGGGCAGCGGGCTCGTCACCCTCACCGGCCTCGGTGGAGTGGGCAAGACGCGGCTCGCGATCGAGGTGGGAGCGGAGGTCGGTGGCGAGTTCCCCGACGGCGTCTGGCTGATCGAGCTCGCGTCGGTGAGCGACCCGCGTTCGGTTCCCGCGGCGATCGCCACGGTGCTCGGCGTCACGCCCCAGGGCGACATCCCCCTCGTCGAGACCGTCGCCGCCGCGCTCGCCGGCCGGCAGCTGCTCCTCGTGGTCGACAACTGCGAGCACGTTCTCTCCGGGGCGGCGTCGACGATCAGGACGCTCCTCGGCCGCGCGGGCCCGGCGCGGATCGTCGCGACGTCGCGCGAGGCCCTCGCCGTCGTCGGTGAGTCGACGCTCGCGGTCCCGCCGCTCGCGCGCGACGGCGGCGTGACCTCCGACGCGGTCACCCTGTTCGTCGACCGAGCCCGTGCCGTACGAACCGACTTCGGGCTCGACGACCAGCAGACCGCCGACGCGGTGACCGAGATCTGCGAGACCGTCGACGGGCTCCCACTCGGCATCGAACTGGCCGCAGCCCGCATGGCGGCGATGAGCGCGATCGAGGTCCGGGACCGGCTCGCGGACCGGTTCCGTCTGCTGCAGGGCACCGCACCCGGTCCCGAGCGGCAACTCACCCTGCGGCACGCGGTCGAGTGGTCGTACGACTTGCTGACCGACGACGAGCGCGCGCTGCTCCGCGTCACCGCCGTCTTCGCCGGGGGCTTCGATCTCGACTGCCTGGCCGCCGTCGTGGAGGGTGCTGACGACATCGACATGCTCCGGCACCTCGACTCGCTCGTCCGCAAGTCGCTCGTGGTCGCGGACCACTCCGATCCTCGCACCCGCTACACCCTGTTCGAGACCATCCGTCAGTTCGCCGAAGACCGTCTCGTCGAGCACGGCGACGTCGACGAAGCGCGCGATCGCCATGCCGTGCACTTCGGTCGCGAGGCGGCCTCGCGCTGGGAGCACTGGGATGGCCCCGGGTGGCGCGCTGCGGTCGACTGGGTGGAGACCGAGCTCGGCAACCTGCGCACCGCGTACCGCTGGAGCGCGTCGCGCGGCGACGTGGAGGTCGCGACCGACGTGGCGGCCCACGCGGCGCTGATGGGATTCTCCGTCCAGCTGTTCGAGACGGTCGCGTGGGCCGAGGAGCTCCTCGAAGCCGCGACCGCGGCCGACGTGCGCCGCCTCCCCCGCCTCTACACCGCGGCCGGCTACGCCTGCTTCGCGGGACGAGCCGATGCCGCGCGTGCCAACGCGCACCGGGCGACCGAGCTGGAACGCGACGAACGCTACGAGTCGTGCCCACCGGGGTACGCCTCGTTCATCGAGGCGCTCGGCGCGGTCTACTGCGGTGATCTCGACCGATACGTGGAGCTCACCGGCGAGGTCGCCCAACGGTACGGACGCGACCGCGGTTACGGGTTGTCGGCCTACGTCGACGGGCTCCAGTCGGCGGGGCGCACGGAAGAGGCCCTCGCGCTCACCGAGGAGTCGGTCGCCGTGGCTCGGAGGCTCGGCAACCCGTACTGGATCGCGTACTCACTGTGGATCGCGGGGATGACGTTCTCCCACACCGAGCCGCGCCGTGCGCTCGCGGCCTGGGACGAGGGCATGGCCATCGTGCGCGAACAGCGGGTCCTGTTCTTCGAAGGCTTCATCGCGCGCGACGCGGCCCGGCTGCACACCTCCGACGGTGAGCCCACCGCCGCACTCGGCCTGTTCGCCGAGGCGATCACCGCGTTCCAACGTGCCGGCAACGTGCCGCAGCTGATCATCACGCTGGCCAGCGTCCCGGTGTTGTTCGAGCGCCTCGGGCGGCTCGCGCCGGCGGCCACGCTCCTCGGCGCGCTGGAGAACGAGCCGTCGAGCGCCCACCACGTCCCCGAGCTCGCCGACCTCCGCGAACGCATCGGCCGCGACCTCGGTCCGAAACGCACCGACCAGCTGACCGCCGACGGCGGCGCCCTCGGTCTGGGAGACGCCGCCGCGTACGCGCGGCAGCAGATCGACGTCGCGCGACGGGAACCGGGGGTGCGGCCGCGCGAACGGCGTCCGGGTGGGCTGAGTCGGCGCGAGGTCGAGGTGCTCCGGCTCGTCGCCGACGGGAGGACTTCGGGCGAGATCGCAGTCGAGTTGTTCATCTCGAAGCGGACCGCCGAGCACCACATCGGGCACATCTACACGAAGATCGGCGTCGCCAACCGCGCCGCGGCAACCCGCTGGGCCGTCCGGCACCGGGTCGTCGACGGCGTCGCCACTGCCTGATCTGCTATTCCCCGCAAATGGGTAGGTCTACCGATGTTGCCATTGCGGCACCTCCGGAGAATGCGCAGTACGCCGATCGAACCCGGTCGGCGTCCGCAGAACCGAAAGGGACCCGCCATGCTGCTCGCAACCACGACCGTCGAGAACGTCGACCGCTTCCTCGAGGTGTTCGGCACGAAGGGCGCCGAGAAGCGCTCGCTCCACGGCTCCAAGGGCTCGACCGTGTTCCGTGACCCGACCGAAGAGAACCGAGTGTGGGTCCTGTTCGATTGGGACGAGGCCGGCT
>JBBQMI010000400.1:0-2801 GCA_038328825.1 Acidimicrobiia bacterium
TCAGTAGCGGAGTTCGCGCACGTCGACACCTTCGACGGCGCTTCCTTCAGCGCCTGACGACGCCGACCCGAACGGGCTCAGCCGCGAGGCGGCCGACGCAGCGCAAAGAGATCGCAGTTGTGCACGGGGCCGGGTCCTCGCAACTTCCAGGGTGACTGCCACAAGCCCTCGATCGCGGCGAACTCCTCCAGGCCCGACGCCCGGAAGAGCTCGCGGGTCAGCTCGACCTCGTAGCCCATGGAGAGGGCTTGCTCCTCGGGGAACCGGGTGTGGACGCCGCTGCCGATGTCGACGAACGGGCGCCCCTGGTAGACGGGCTCCGCTCCGGGCTCCCAGATCGTCATGAACGTCAACACTGCACAGCCGCCGGGCCGCAGCACACGGGCGATCTCGCTGATGTAGTTGCGAACCCCGTCGAGGGGGAGGTGCATGAACACCTCGAACGCGCACACCATGTCGAACGCAGCGTCGGGATACTGAAATTGCACGTCGTGGGCATCGGCTCTGCCCGAGGCGTGGAACCTCGGGTTCGCCACGTCGACGAAGTCGAACTGGAAGTTGGCCAGCCGCGGCGCGTAGTGCTCGTTGAGCCACTCGATCGCATCGGGAGAGACGTCGAATCCTGTGTACCGGCCGTCGAGGTCGAGGAAAGAAGCGAGCTCGTACGAGAGGCGACCGAGCCCACAACCGATCTCGAGGACGCTCGCCGACGGCTCCAGCCCGAAGTGTTCGAGCAACGCGAGCTGCTTCAGGCCGCGCAGCCCGCCCTCATCGCCTCCGACCATGTGGAGCGCCGGATCAGGCACCGGCAGGGCGCCCCGCTCGCAACGTACGACAGACATCACACCAACCTGGGAGCGAGCGTCGGCTCGGGGACGTGGTACGGCAAGGGCGTGAACCTACCACCCCCGTGTCGCCGAAACGACCCGGGATCACTGGAGGCGGGACTCCAGGCGGGCGCGGAGGTCGGCGGGGATGGGTTCGGGTGCGTGCGTGCTCGGCTTCACCGACACGTAGGTGACGGTGGCGCTGCACGCGGGCACACCCTCGGTCGTGGCGACGTAGCGGAGGTCGAGGCTGGCGGTGCCGAGTCGGCTCGGATGCACCGCGATGTCGACGGGCACGTCGAAGCGGGCCGGGCCCTGCCACTCGATCACCGCCTTCACGAGCATGACGTCGAAGTCTCGGAAGAACGCGACGTTCGGTTCGTAGCCGATCGCCTCGAAGAACCGGGTGCACGTGTCGTCGAAGTAGGTGAGCCAATGCGCGTTGAACACGACGCCCTGCATGTCGACCTCGGCGTAGCGCGGCCGGATCGTGTGGACGAACGGCAGCAGGTCAGCCACGCAACTCGGCGGCGTGGGCGGAGACGACCGCGTCGATCGCGGCCTGGCGGAGCGTGCCGACCTCGTCGTCGGTGAGCGTGCGTTCGGGTGAGCGGAAACGGATTGCGAAGGCCAGGCTCCGCCGGCCCGCGCCGAGGGAGTCGGCGCGGAACTCGTCGAACACCGCCACGTCTTCCACGAGCTCGCGGCCGGCGGTGCGCAGCGTGGACGCGACGGTGGCGGCGGCGACGCGTTCGTCGAGCACGAAGGCCAGGTCGATGTTCGAAGCCGGGAACCGCGAGAGCGGGCGGAACGTCCGGTCGCGTCGGGTGCCCGCGAGGAGGGCGTCGAGGTCGAGCTCGAGTGCGACCGCGGGAACGTCGGTGTCGAGTGCGTCGGCCGCGATCTCCCCCGCCCCACCGATCACGGCGCCGTCGAGCACCAGGGTCGCGGCCCGCCCGGGCGCGAAGCCCGGGACCTCTCCCGCGACGATCCCCAACGACGCCAAGCCGAGGGCGTCGGCGAGGGCCCTCACGGCGTCGGCGAGGTCGTAGATGTCGACGACGCGGTCGGGTTCGGCGGGCCGCCGCACCACCGTGCCCGCGAAGACCACCGCGACGGCGTCACGCTCGTCGGGCAGCAGCGAATCTCCGCTCGGCGCCCGGAAGATGTGCCCCATCTCGAACAGCGCGAGATCGGTCATCCCCTGGGCGGCGTTGCGGTCGACCGCAGCGAGGAGGCCCGGGAGGATCGCCGGGCGCAGGATCGCCTCGTCGGCGCGCAACGAGTTGACCGCCTCGACGAGACCGTCGAGCGGGAGCCCGAGCCGGGTCAGGTGCGCGGGCGCGATGAGTGGGACCGAGACCGCTTCGGAGCACCCGAGTCCGACGAGCACGTCGGCGACCAATCGCCGATCGCGCTGGCGGGGCGTGAGCCCACCGGTCTGGCCGGCCACGTTGGGCATCGTCTGGGGGATGCGCGCCAGACCGACCCGTCGGGCGACCTCTTCGACGAGATCGATCTCGCGCTCCAGGTCGGGGCGCCAGCTCGGCGCGACGGTCTCGAAGACGGGACCCGCGCCGGTGTCACCGGCCTCGGCGACGTCGATGCCGAGCGGCACCAGTGCGTCGCGCACCTCGAACGGCGTGAGCTCCAGCCCGAGCAACCGGTTGACCCGGTCGGTGCGGAGGGTGATGTGCGCGCGCTCGACGGGGATCGGGTACACGTCGAGCGGTTCGGGCGCGACCGTCGCGCCCGCGAGCTGCTGTAGGAGCTCGCAGCACCGGTCTGCACCCGCGGCGACTGCGTCGGGGTCGATGCCCCGCTCGAAGCGGTGACTCGACTCCGACCGCAGCCCGGTGCGCTTCGACGAGCGCGCGATCCCCATCGGGTCGAAGTACGCGGCTTCGATCAGCACCGATGTCGTGGCGTCGGACACCTCGGAGTCGCCGCCGCCCATGATCCCGGCGAGGGCCT
>JBBQMI010000401.1:0-2790 GCA_038328825.1 Acidimicrobiia bacterium
TGCCGCGCGTGATCCGGGCCAGGATCGGAGTCAGAACCTCGTTCATTTGTGCCCCGCGGGATGCACGAGATGCACGACGATCAGTCCCACCACATGTCGTGGTCGAGGACGCCGCGAGCGATCAGTCCGAGTTGCACCTGCGAGGTTCCTTCGACGATCGTGAGCTGGCGGGCGTCACGGTAGTAGAGCTCGGTCAGGTGGTCCTTCATGTAGCCGGCCGCGCCGAGCATCTGGAGCGCCTCGCCCGAGACCTTCACCGCGACCTCGCTCGCGTAGTACTTGGCCATCGACAAGAAGGGCACGTACTCCTTGGTGTACTTGCCTTCGTCGGCCATCATGGCAGCTCGGTACGTGAGAAGCCGGGCGGCCTCGATCTCGGTGGCGAGCTCGGCGATCTTCCACTGCATGCCCTGCATGTCGGCGATCGTGCGGCCGAACGCGGCCCGTTGCTTGACGTACTCGACCGCGTACATCAGCGCGCCCTCCGCGAGACCGATCCCACGGGCCGCGACGATGGGCCGCATCGAGTTGAGGCCGAGCATCGCGAGCCGGAAGCCGCCGACCTCGCCGACCATGTTCGCGGCAGGCACCCGCACGTCGTCGAGGACGAGCTCGCCGGTATCGACGCCGCGTACGCCCATCTTGTCGTCGGTCCGGCCGACCGAGACCCCCGGCCACGACCGCTCGATGATGAAACACGAGATGTCGTCGTGCTTGCGGGAGTCTGCGGCGCCCGTCTTGGCGAAGATGCAATACCAGTCGGCCTGGACGACGCCGGACATCCAGCACTTGGTGCCGTTCAGGATCCAGTCGTCGCCGTCGCGCACGGCCTTGGTGCGCATGCCCGCGACGTCGCTGCCGGCCTGAGGCTCGGAGAGCCCGAACCCCGCCCGCTGCTCACCGGTGGCGACGGGCCGGATGTACTGCTGCTTTTGCTCCTCACTGCCCGCGATCAGCACGGGACCGGTGGGGAGACGGCAGAGCAGCAACATCAGGGCGGCGGTGTTGGAGTACTTGGAGACCTCTTCGATCGCGAGCGTGAGGCCCAGGATGCCGGCGCCGCCACCCCCGTATTCCTCGGGAATCACCAGGCCGAGGAGGCCGGCGTCGCGGAAGATTTCGAAGACGTCCTGGGGGTAGGTCGCGTCGGTGTCGATCTGGCGGGCCCGGGGCGCGATCTTCTCCTGCGCCAACTTCCGAACCATCGCCTGGAGCGCGAGATACTCGGGGTCAAGATCGAACGACATCGAGGCGAGAGCCTACTGACGGCGCCCTCGAGCGGGGCTCACCTATGGCCCGGCACGCCCGGATGCGCGACCATGCACGGGCGGGCGCGGGAGGAACAGTGTCGACCACCGACGATGGCAACGGCGTCTCGCTCGAGACGGCGCGTGCCGTCCCGGCCGACGGAGACGACATCGTCGTGCTGCCCGACGGGCCGGACGAGGCCTCGGGACGTCGGCGGCGCGCGCTGCTGATCGGCCTCGCGGTGGTCGTCGTACTGGTCGCGATCGCGCTCGCGATCGTCGCCCACAACAACGGTTCGAAAACGGCGGTGGTGCGGACGACCCCGCCGACCGCGGTGACGACCCCGGCCGTCGTCAAACCCGCGGCGACCGCTCCGTCGACTGCGGCCACGCCCACGGTGCCGGCCGTCGCGCCCCTTCCGACCGCCACCGTGCCCCGGCCGGTGCCGGTCACCCCGGTCTCCCATACGCGCCAGACGGCGGTGACCCAGGGCTCGGTCGCGCCGCCGGCCACCGTGCCCGCACCAACGTCGCCGCCACCGCTGAAACAGTACGGAGCGACCGCCCTCACGTGGTCGGCCCCGCACAGCCTGACGATCGTCTCGGGTCACGCGGTGTCGCTGTTCGTGACCGCGCACAACCCGACCGACGGGATCGTGACGCTCCCCCATCCCTTGTCGTGCGCGCCGCACCTCGACCACAGCGAGTCGTGCACCCAGAACGTGCAGCTCGTGAGCGCGGGCCAGTCGGCGAGCGCGGGATACACGATCGACGCCCGGGGCGTGGCGCCCGGCCGGTACACGCTGAGCATCGAAGGGGTTTTCGCGGTCTCGGTGACCGTCACACCCGCCCCCGCGTAGGGGAATTGCCCGCCCCCGCGTAGGGAAAAGACGCCCCCGCGTAGGGAAATGACCGCCCCCGCGTAGGAAAAGCCCGCGCGACGTTCCAGACACGCCGGCGGTCGACGATGCGTGGATGCGGGACGAGAACGACGACAGCCCTGGAACGACGCGGATCGGTCGCCATCGCGCCGTGTACCTCACTGCCGCGGTCACGGGGGTCCTGGCCCTCCTGGTCGGGCTCGCGGTCGTGGCCCGGCTGTCGACCTCGGCCCCCAGCTCCACGGCGGCCCTCTCCCAGACCCGCGACGCGCTGCGGATCGCGTCTCTCCACCCGGTGCCCTCTTCCTCACCGTCTCCGTCGTCGTCCTTGGCCCCGACCCCGGCCGTGACCCCGGTCAGCACGGCCCTGAGCTCGGTCCCCGTCACCGCAACGCCCGGATCGGCGACCACGTCGCCCGCTTCCGACTCGACCGTCGTTACCGTGCCCGTGCCCGTGACCGTGCCCGTGACCATGCCCCGGATCCGCTTGGAGCCCGCGGTGACCGCGTCGCTTCCGCAGCCGGACGTGAACGGCCCCGACGTGTTCGAATGGACGGCACCGTTCGGGTTGGAGATCCGCGCCGAGCACAGGGCTCAGCTCTCGGTGACCGCGCGCAACCCGACGGACCGACCCGCGCGGCTGTCGCATCCGTTGTCGTGCA
>JBBQMI010000402.1:0-2789 GCA_038328825.1 Acidimicrobiia bacterium
TGCCCGGTCAGACCAGCTCGGGGAACACCGCGACCGTCTCGCAGGCCGAGCGTCGCCGGACGCTCGAACGGGCGGTCCGCGACACGCCCGACGACGTGCAGGCCCGCCTCGCGCTCGCTCGCTTCCTCATGGCCCGCCAGAAGTACCCGGCTGCGTTCGAGCAGTTCTCGGCCGTGACCGGTCTCGATCCGGCCAACGTCGAGGCGCAGGCGTACAGCGGTTGGTTGCTGTACCTCGCCGGGCGGGTCGACGATGCCGTCATCCGCATCGATGCCGCGCTCGCGGCCGACGAGACCTATCCTGATGCGCACTTCTTCAAGGGGGTGGCGCTGTTCCGCGGGAAGTCGGATGCGGCCGGCGCGATTCCCGAGTTCCAGCGCTACATCACGCTCGTTCCCGACAGCCCGCTCTCGGACCAGGTCCGCGGGCTGCTCGCCGAGGCGGTCGCCGTCTCGAAGCCGTCCGGCACCCCCTGAACCCGATGCCCTGACCCCGACCGCCCGGACCCGACCGCCAGAAGCCAACCCATTCCGAGAAAGCAGGACCGAACCGTGGCTCAACCCCCCGAGTACCAGATCGACGGCGCCAAGATCTACCGCACCACGATCGCGACCGACAAGGGCGACATCGTCATGGATCTCGACCCGCAGCTCGCGGCGAACACCGTGAACAACTTCGTCGGCCTCGTGCGTCAGGGCTTCTACGACGGCCTCACGTTCCACCGCGTCGTTCCCGACTTCGTGATCCAGGGCGGTTGTCCTTCCGGAACCGGTACCGGCGACGCCGGTTACAAGTTCCGCGACGAAGAGGTGAAGGGCGAGTACACGCTCGGCGCCGTCGCGATGGCGAACGCGGGCCCGAACACGAACGGCTCCCAGTTCTTCATCACGATCGACGACTGCACGAAGAAGCTCTCGAAGGACTACAGCCTCTTCGGCTTCGTGATCGACGGGATGGATGTCGCGACCGGAATCCAGGTCGGCGACGTCATGAAGACCGTGACCGTCGAGGAGCGCGACCGGGCTTGACCCGCGTAGCGAGATCAGCGTTGGTGAGCGTGCCGAGGCCCGATCGCATCGCCGGTTCGATCCGGAACCAGGCTGCCGCGCTCCGCGCCGAGGTACGGGTCTCTCCGCTCATTCTCTAGTAAACCGATTGACAATATCGACGTAGTGGTCTACGTTCCGACGCCTGTGAAACTCGAGCGGATCCTCGTCTTCGCGATCGTGGGCTTCTTCGCCCAGCTGGTCGACGGCGCGCTCGGAATGGCCTACGGGGTCACCGCCTCGTCGCTGCTCCTCTCCGGCGGGACCGCGGCCGCGACCGCGTCGGCGAGCGTGCACTTCGCCGAGATCGGCACGACCTTCGCGTCGGGTGCTTCGCACTGGCGGTTCGGCAACGTGAACTGGCGCACCGTGCGCTGGATCGGCATCCCGGGCGCGTTCGGTGCCTTCTTCGGCGCCACGACCCTGAGCAACCTCAACGGCGACGCGATCACGCCTTACGTGTCGGGCGTGCTCATGGCGCTCGGCGTCTACATCATCGTGCGGTTCGCGTTCGGGGTGACGCGCAAGCCACTGGCCCCCGACCACCTCCGGGGCCGATTCCTCGCGCCGCTCGGCGTGTTCGGAGGCTTCATCGACGCGATCGGTGGTGGCGGATGGGGCCCGGTCACCACGCCCGCCCTCATGACCGCCGGCCGCATGGCACCCCACACAGCGGTCGGTTCCGCGTCGGCCTCGGAGTTCCTCGTCACCGTGGCTGCCAGCGCCGGGTTCCTGGCCAACCTCGGCACGAGCGGGATCGACGGGTGGATCGTGCTCGGCCTGCTCGTCGGCGGCGTCGTGGCCGCGCCGATCGCCGCATGGGTCGTGAAGCGCCTCCCGGCGCAGGTGCTCGGCACGATGGTCGGCGTACTGATCCTCGTGGTCAACGCCCGGACGTTGATGATCGTGCACGACGTCGCGGGGCCGATCCGCCTCGCGGTGCTGTTCGGAGGCGTCGTCTTGGGTGGGCTGCTCGTGACCCGGAGCGCTCTCGTCGCTCAGGCAACGCGGCTCGCGGCCGGTGGGTCCGACGACTGCGCCTCGGGCGCCCCGCAATCCGCCGAGATGGACCACATTGAACTAGACAAGTAGCATACAAGTCGTGCGCTACCTCGATCTCGCAGAGACGCTCCGCCACCGCATCGCCGACGGCACCGGTGGTGCCCTGCCGAGCGAGGCCGCCCTCGGCGCCGAGTTCGGTGTGAGCCGGGTCACGGTCCGTCGGGCGCTCGAGCTCCTCCGGACCGAGGGCCTCGTCCACAGTCGCCGGGGCGCCGGTTGGTTCGTCGCCGTGGATCCGATCCGTCAGCCGCTCGGTCGCATCACCACACTGGAAGGCGCGCTCGAAGCCGCGGGAGCGCAACCGTCGCGTCGCGTGCTCGAGTTCGCGTTCGAACGCGCGCCGATCGATGTGGCCAAGACCCTCGGACTCCCGGCCGACGAGGAGACGCTGCGCGTCACGCGCCTGAACCTCGCCGACGACGAGCCGTTTGCGCTCGTGACCGTCTGGGTCCCGGCGGTGCTCGGAGCGCACCTCAGCCGCGCCGACGTCGAGCAGTCCACCTTCACCGATCTGCTCCCGTTGCACGGAGTGGAAGCGAGCCGGATCACCCAGACGATCACCGCGGTCGCGGCCGAGGGGCTCGAGGCCGAGCGCCTCGGCGTCCCGCTCGGGTCGCCGCTCCTGGCCTGCGAGAGGGTCACCTACGCTCGAGGCAACGGCGATCGTGACGGCCCCCCGGT
>JBBQMI010000403.1:0-2765 GCA_038328825.1 Acidimicrobiia bacterium
GACGTGCGGACTGCGCGCCCTCAGCGAGCGCGACCACTTCTCCGAACGCCCGACCGCGACCGTGGCGTTCGTGTGCGACAAGGGCATCGTCCACTCCCGCAACGAGGACGCCGCCGCGATCTTCGTCTCCGCTGACCGCACCGTGCTCGTCGTGTGCGACGGCGTGACCACGGCGACCGACAGCGACGTCGCGTCGCTCGCGGCGGCGAAGGCCGCTCGTGACGTGCTGGCCGACTCGCCCGATGCGCCGTCGAGCGCTCCCGCGTCGGTCGTGGAGCACTGGACCGATCAGCTCGTCGTCGCGACCGCCGCCGCACAACGGGAAGCCGCCGCGATCGCGGTCGACGTGCCGTCAGGCGCGAACCCGCCGTCGAGCACCTATGTCGCCGCGGTGGTCGACGGCCCGTTGCTCGTCGCTGCGTGGATCGGCGACAGCCGCTGCTACTGGCTCCCCGATGCCGGACCCGCGGTTCAGGTGACCATCGACGACTCGTGGGCGAGCGCGCAGGTCGCTCAGGGGATGCCACGCGACGTCGCCGAGGCCGACTCCCGTGCGCACGCGATCACGCGGTGGCTGGGTGTCGACAGCCCGGGCGGGGAACCATCGAGCACGTCAGTCGCGCTCGAGGGCCCGGGCTGGGTGCTCGTGTGCAGCGACGGACTCTGGAACTACTGTTCGCCGGCCGCGAACCTCCGGGAACTGGTCACCAGCCGAATCGCCGCGGTCGGCGACGATCCCCTCGCCCTCGCGTCGGCGTTGTGTCAGTGGGCGAACGACCAGGGCGGCCACGACAACGTGACCGTTGTGCTCGCCCACCTGCTCGGATCCGAACCTTCGGGTGCGGATCCGACCGGAGCCGGACCACCCGAGACCACTGTTTCCGCGCCCGCTGTTTCCGGGCCTGCGACGTCGACGAGGAGAATCTGATGGCCGACTGGAAGACCGAAGTCTTCGAGAACGAGTACCTGGCCGCCGACGCGACCGACGTCCACGCGATCGTCTCGATCACGTGCTCCGGCGCCGGGGCTGCGGGGCACGAGGGCGGCGCGGCCGAGGTGATCATCGTCGACACCTCTGGGTCGATGTCGTCGCCGCACTCGAAGATCGCCTCGGTGCGGGTCGCGGCCGCGGCCGCGATCGACGAGATCGCCGACGGCACCTGGTTCGCGGTGATCGCGGGCGACAACGTCTCGCACATCGTCTCGGTGATGACCGTGGCGAGTGCGGCCACGCGCGACGCCGCCAAGGACGCGGTTGCGCACCTCGACGCATCCGGTGGAACCGCGATCGGCTCGTGGCTCGACGCGGCCACGAGCCTCTTCGCCACGGTCGAGGCCTCCCAGCGCCACGCGATCCTGCTCACCGATGGTCGCAACGAGACCGAACGGAACTCGGTGCTGCAACAGGCGGTGCAGGGTGCGCAGGGGGTCTTCCAGTGCGACTGCCGGGGAGTCGGTGCCGACTGGGACGTCAACGAGCTGCGCGGCATCGCGTCGGCGCTCCTCGGTTCGGTCGACATCATCGCGGAGCCGGAGCAGATGGCCGCAGACTTTCAGGCGATGATGCGCGCGTCGATGGGTCGGGGGGTCGCCGACGCCACGCTGCGGGTTTGGGCGCCGCAGGGTGCGGAGGTCGCGTTCGTCCGTCAGGTCGCGCCGACGATCGAAGACCTCACCGATCGGTCCCGACAGACCGGGCCGCTCGTGCGCGAGTACCCGACCGGATCGTGGGGCGACGAGTCGCGCGACTACCACGTGTCGGTTCGCGTCCCGGCGAAGCCGCTCGGCGCGGAGCAGCTCGTCGCCCGGGTGCAGCTCGTCGTCGGCGACGAGGTCGTCGGCCAAGGCCTCGTGAAGGCCACGTGGTCCGACGACTCCACGCTCACCACGCGCATCAACCCGGCGGTCGCGCACTACACCGGTCAGACCGAGCTGGCGTCGGCGATCCAGGAAGGGCTCGCGGCCAAGGCCGCCGGCGACGACGCGACCGCGACGCTCAAGCTCGGCCGGGCCGCGAAGCTCGCGGCCGAGACCGGCGACGACGAAGCGACGAACCGCCTCAAGCGTGTCGTCGACATCGAAGACCCGGAGACGGGAACGGTCCGGTTGAAGGCCAAGGTCTCGAAGCTCGACGAGATGGCGCTCGACACCGCGTCGACGAAGACCACCCGGGTCCGCTGATGAGCTTCCGCTGCCCCCAAGGTCACGACTCGTCGACCGCCGACTTCTGCGACGTGTGCGGCGAGCCGATCGGAGCGGTCGCCGAAGCCTCGGCCCCAGCGCCCACGCCCGCGACACCCGCACCCTCTTCGCCCGCACCGTCGTCGCTGACCCTGCCCGACCCGGCCGCGCCGGCGCCCACGGCGCTCGTGTGCCCGAGCTGCGCCACCGACAACCCACCCGACGCGCTCTTCTGCGAGAACTGCGGCTACGACTTCACCACCGGCCAGCTGCCGGTCACCGCGCCGCCCGCGGCGACCGCGGCCGGCCCGGACTGGATCGCCGAACTGTGGATCGACGCCGATTGGTTCGCGCACCAGGACGCACCCGGCGGTCCGCCGACGAGCGGTGCCCCGGCGACCGTGCCCCTGCGCGCGACCACGATCTCGATCGGTCGCCGGTCGGAGAGCCGCACGCTGTACCCCGACATCGACTGCTCCGGCGACGGCGCCGTCTCCCACCGGCACGCGCAGCTGGTCCTCGACCGGGACCGCTGGTACGTCGAGGACCTCGGGTCCACCAACGGCACCTTCGTCGGCGCTCCC
>JBBQMI010000404.1:0-2760 GCA_038328825.1 Acidimicrobiia bacterium
GACGTCGTCGCGTCGGTGCGCGCCGCCCGCGCATCGGGTCAGCCGGTGAAGGCGGTCGGCGCCGGACACTCGTTCACCGACACCGCGTGCACCACCGGTCGCCTCGTGCGCCTGAACCGTCTCGACCGGCTGATCGCCCACGATCCCGATCGGCACACGGTCACGGTCGAGGCGGGCATGCGGCTCTTCGATCTCAACCGTGAGCTCGAGCTCCGGGGCCTGGCGCTGGCGAACCTCGGTGACATCGACCGCCAGACCGTCGCGGGCGCGCTCGCGACGGGAACCCACGGCACCGGTCGCGGGTTCGGTGGGTTGGCCACGTTCGTGCGCGAGATGGAGATCGTCACCGCCGACGGCGAGGTCATGCGCTGCTCGGCCGACGAGCAGCCGGAGATCTTCCACTGCGCCCGGGTGTCGCTCGGCGCGCTCGGGATCATCACGCGCTATACGTTGCAGTGCGTCCCTGCATTCCGATTGCGGATGGAGGAACGCCCGTACACCGTCGACGAGTTCGTCGAGTCGTTCGCGTCGACCGTTGCCGCGAACGAACACGTCGACGGGTACTGGTGGCCGTACGCCGACGTGTGCACGCTGAAGTGCAGCAACCGGACCGATGCTCCCGTGCAGGTGCGGTCGCCCTCCAAGCAGTGGCGCGGCGACATGCTGTACGGCAACTACATCTACGGAACCCTCGTGGAGATCGGGCGGATCCGTTCGTCGCTCGTGCCCGGGATCATGCGCTGGGTCGCCGGTGGCATCGGGCGGAGTTGGAAGGTCGACCGCAGCGCGAACGTGTTCTGCGCGCGTCGGCTCGTGCCGTTCGTCGAGATGGAGTACGGGATCCCCGAGGTGCATCTCACCGAGGCGCTGCTCCGGGTGCGCGAGCTCGTCGAGCGCGAGCGACTCACGGTCGACATGCCGGTGGAGCTGCGCGTCGCCGCGGCCGACGACATCCCGCTGAGCATGGCGAACGGTCGCACCACCGCGTACGTCGCAGTCCACGCGTCGGCCGGCCGCCCGTACGAGCAGTACTTCCGGGGCGTCGAGGCGATTATGGGCGGCTACGGCGGCCGTCCGCACTGGGGGAAGCTGCACTTCCAGACCGCGGCGACGTTGGCCCCCCGCTACGCGGAGTGGGAGCGGTTCCGCGACCTGCGGGCGAAGCTCGATCCTGAGGGTCGCTTTGCCAATGCCTACACCGATCGGGTGCTCGGTCCTCCCGCCAGCGCGTCGTAGGCTGGGCTCGTGCCCCCGTACCCCACGCATCTCATCAACGAAGGCGAAGAGGTCGTCCTCGACCTCAAGCCGCACTGGTGGTTCTTCTTCCGAGATCTCATCGGCGGCACGATCATCTTCGTCGCCGCCGTGGCGTGGTTCGCCTGGCTGGCCGACAGCAGCTGGACGAGTTGGCTCGGCTGGCCACTGGCGCTCGGGCTCGTCGTGTACGCCGGCATGGTCGTGCTCGACTACCTCCGGTGGACGTACACCCACTTCGTGCTCACCGACAGGCGGGTGATCTCGCGTTCGGGGATCGTGTCGAAGCGGGGGACCGAGATCCCGCTCGAACGGGTCAACAACATCGACTTCCACCAGCGGCTCTTCGAGCGGGCGATCGGCGCCGGTGACCTGAGCATCGAGTCGGCGGGACGCGACGGCCAGTCCCACTTCGAGAACGTACGCCACCCCGATGCGGTGCAGCAGGAGATCTACCGCCAGATGGAGAAGAACGCGAAGCGGCAGGCGGGCTGGTCGATCCCGCCCGTGCAGGTCGCCGCGGGTGCAACGGCGCCGACGGCGCCGTCGGTCGCGGACCAGATCAAGGAACTCGCCGAGCTGCGCGACCAAGGGCACATCACGGTCGAGGAGTACGACGCCAAGAAAGCCCAGCTGCTCGAGCGCATGTAGCCGCGGTGAGAGTCGTGTCGCTCGTCCCGTCGGCGACCGAGTCGCTGCGCGCGCTCGGGATCGAACCGGTCGCGTGCACGCGGTTCTGTGAGCAACCCGACCTCCCGACGGTTGGAGGCACGAAGGACCCCGACGTCGACGCGATCATCGCCCTCGAGCCCGATCTCGTGGTGGTCAACGACGAGGAGAACCGCTACGAAGACGCCGCCCGGCTGGTCGACGCCGGCATCGAACTGCACTCGATGTCGCCGCGAGCGGTCGTCGACGTCGGTCCGGCGGTGGTCGAGCTCGCGGAGGTCTGTGGCGTCGTGACGCCCGTGGCCTTCGAACGCGACGCGTGGCGGGTGTGGCTCGATGGTCGGGTCGACGCCCGTGATCCGAACGCCCGGACCGTGTGCACGTTCGTCTGGCGGCGGCCGTGGACCGCTGCGGCCGGGACGACCTACGGGTCGTCGTTGCTCGATCTGCTCGGGTACACGAACGTCTTCGCCGACGAACCCGACCGCTATCCGGTGGTGACGCTCGACGAGGTCGCGATGTACCACCCCGACCTGATCGTGCTCCCCGACGAGCCCTATCCGTTCAAGGTCCGCCACGAAGCCGAGGTGCGCGCCGGGGTCGCCGGCGCGACGCCGGTCCTCGTCGACGGGCGCGATCTCTTCTGGTGGGGCGTGCGCACACCGGCCGCGGTCGAGCGAATCGGAGCCCGCCTGCGCGCGTGAGCCTCACCGAAGGAAGAGCTGGTACACGGGATTCTCGGACTCGTCCTCGTAGGGATACGCGAGGGTCTCGAGGAACGTCGCGAACGCGTCGTCGTCGCGGTGGGGCACCTGGAGGCCGACGAGCACGCGGCCG
>JBBQMI010000405.1:0-2734 GCA_038328825.1 Acidimicrobiia bacterium
AGCCAGTTCGCGGCCGCGCTGAAGCAGAGCAGCTCGCCGGTCGCGCTCACGAACACGAACGGCTCCATCAACGCAGACGTCTCGGCCGCGTGGGTCAATGCGCTCGTGCAGTACGAGGCGATCGACCGGGCGGTCGCCGAGAAGGACATCAAGGTCACCGCGGCCGACAAGCAGCAGGCGGCGACACAGGCCGCGCAGCTCTTCGGCTCGGAGCAGGTCTTCGCCAAGTTCCCGAAGTGGTTCCGCAACGTCGAGCTCGCACGGGAGGCACGGAAGGTCGCGTTCGTCCGCGCGTTCGCCACCACCCCGACCGAGGCCGACGCGCAGGCGTACTACACGCAGAACCTCGCCCAGATCTGCCCGTCGGGCAAGGTCATCTCCCATATCATCGTCGCCACCCAGGCCGAAGCCGATGCGATCGAGCAGCAACTCGCCGACGGCGCCGACTTCGCGACGATCGCCAAGGAGAAGTCGACCGACACGCAGTCGGGCGCGCAGGGCGGACTTCTCGGGTGCGTCTCCGCCGGCCAGACCGTGGCGGAGTTCGAGGCCGCCGCGAACGCGCTCGCGGTAGGGGAGACGTCGGCGCCGGTGCAGACGCAGTACGGGTTCCACGTCATCCGTGCGCAGGCCCCGACCTACGACATCTTCGCGAAGCAGGTGCGGAGCGCGCTCGAGCAGCAGAGCGCGTCGGAGGTCACCGGCCGGATCGGCAAGCGGGTCGAGAAGGCGACGTTGAAGGTCAACCCCCGATACGGCCGCATCAGTCGCACCGCTCAGGGCCTGCGGATCGTCGCGCCCAAGCAACCCGCCGTGCGCGACCGGCCCGCGACCAGCACGACGCTCCCCGCCATCACCGGACAGCCGGGTGGAGCGGGAACGGGCACGCCGACGCCGACCGCGCCGACGACGCCGCAGCCGACGGGATGACCCCGGGCCACGTCGTGGTCGTCGGGCTCGGACCTGCGGGCGCCGATCTCGTCCTGCCCGCGGCGCGGACCGCGGTGGCCCGCACCCACCGGCGGTTCGTGCGCACCGCCCGGCATCCCGCGGTCGCCGAGCTCTCCCGGCACGGGCTCGACTTCGAGAGTTTCGACGCGCGCTACGAGGAGGCCTCCGACCTCGAGCAGGTGTACTCGTCGATCGTCGCCACGCTCGTGTCGGCCGTGCACGAGGGCGGCACGGTCGCGTACGCGGTTCCCGGGAACCCGGCGGTGGCCGAGCGCACCGTCTCGTTGCTCCACGAAGCGGCGGCTCGGGGTGAGATTCAACTGTCGGTGATCCCCGGGCTGTCGTTCGCCGATCTCGCGTGGTCGCGCCTCGGCGTCGACCCATGCGCGGGCGGTCGCATCGTCGACGGCCAGCGGTTCGCGATCGACGCCGCCGGCGCGTCGGGTCGACTGCTCATCGGCCAGTGCGACAGCCAGCTCGTTCTGTCCGACGTGAAGCTCGCGCTCCTCGACGTGCTCCCACCCGACGCGCCGGTGACCGTGTTGCAGCGGCTCGGTCTCGCCGACGAGTACGTACACGACGTCGCCCTGGTCGACCTCGACCGTTCCGTCGAGCCCGATCACCTGACGACGCTGTTCGTCGACACGGGCCGCGCGGCCGTCGCGGGGGAGTTCGCGCGATTGGTGGAGCTCATGGAGCGACTGCGGGGGCCGGGCGGTTGCCCGTGGGACGCCGAACAGACGCACCATTCGCTCTCGCGCTACACGCTCGAGGAGGCGTACGAGGTCGTCGAGGCGATCGAGGCGCTGCCGGCCGATGCTCCCGGGGGTGGTGTCGACGCCGCGCCCGACGCGTACGACGCGCTCTGCGACGAGCTCGGTGACCTCTTGTGTCAGGTCGTGTTCCACTCCGTGCTCGCCCGTGAGGCCGGCGCCTTCACCGTCGCCGACGTCGTGACCGGGATCCACGACAAGCTCGTCCGGCGCCACCCGCACGTGTTCGGCGAGGTCGGATCACCGATGTCGGGCGCGACCACGTCGGATGACGTGATGCACAACTGGGAGCAGATCAAGAAGCAGGAGAGGTCGACCGACTCGCTCGTCGAGGGCATCACCCCCGGCCTGCCATCGCTCCTCTACGTCCACAAGCTGTTCCGCAAGGCCGCGTCGGTCGGCCTCGACCCGGGGACGCTCGACGACGCGATCGATCGGATCGAAGGCGCTTCGGCCCGGCTCCGAGTGGGCGACGACCCCGGAGCGGCCCTCGCCGACCTCCTCGCCGGCACCGTCGTGGCCGCCCGGGCGCAGGGCGTCGACGCCGAGTCGGTCCTCCGGGGCTGGGCGGCCGGCTTCCGCGAGCGGTTCGTGCGGGCCGAGGGCCTCGCGGCCGAGCGGGGCACCGATCTCGCGGCGCTCGACCCCGCCGGAGTCGCCGCCCTCTGGCTCGAAGCCGGCTGACCCGGCAGACGCCGGCAAACCCCCCACCCTCGTTCTGGTCATCTTCAGCGGTCCTATGGCCCCGAAAACCTGACCAGAACGGGTAAGTTCGTCACTCCAACAACATCAGCACCACAAGAACCACGTCCTCAGCCCCGACCTCTCGAGCCGCCGTGAGCATCATCGTCGACGTGACCGGACGGGAGATCCTCGATTCCCGCGGCAACCCCACCGTGGAGGTGGAGGTCGAGCTGGCCTCGGGCGCGCAGGGGCGGGCCGCGGTGCCGAGTGGAGCGAGCACCGGCGCCCACGAGGCCGTCGAGCTGCGCGACGGCGGCGCGCGGTAC
>JBBQMI010000406.1:0-2719 GCA_038328825.1 Acidimicrobiia bacterium
GGTGACGAGACGCGCGAGATCGCGCAGGGCGACCTCGTGCACATCCCGCCGAACGAGGTGCACAGCCTGCGACCGGTCAGTGACCACGCGCCGATCCACTGCTTCGCGTTCGCGGTGGGCGTCCCCGGCGCCGGACCCGTCGACTACACGGCGCACTGACCACGCTGTGGCCCGCATCCTCGTCACCCGTCGGCTCCCCGCCGGCGGGACGGATCCGCTCGTCGAAGCCGGCCACGAGCTCGTGTCGCGCGACGACGACCAGCCCTTCACCCACGACGAGCTCGCGGACGCGGTGCGCGAGGTGGACGCGGTCGTGTGCCTCCTCACCGACCGCATCGACGAGGACGTGCTCGCCGCGGGCGGCGACCGCCTGCGGGTCGTCGCCAACGTCGCGGTCGGTTACGACAACATCGACGTCGCCGCCGCGACCCGCCTCGGTGTCGCCGTGTGCAACACCCCCGGCGTGCTGGACGAGACGACCGCCGACCTCGCGTTCCTGCTGATCCTCGCGGCGTCTCGAGTGGCGTCGGATGCGGAGGCCGACCTGCGCGACGGGCGCTGGGAGGGCTGGGGCATCAACCAGTACCTCGGCCGTGACGTCCACGGCGCGGTGCTCGGTGTGGTCGGCTTCGGACGGATCGGCCAGGCCGTCGCCCGTCGCGCGAGCGGGTTCGGCATGGAGGTGCTCCACCACACCCGCCACGACACCGGGGTGCCCGGGTACCTCGCCCACCTCGACGCGCTGCTCGATCGCGCCGACGTGGTGACCCTGCACGTGCCCCTCTCCGAGGCGACCCGTCACCTGATCGGCGCGCCCGAGCTCGCCCGCATGAAGACCTCGGCCGTGCTCGTGAACACCTCGAGGGGCCCGGTCGTCGACGAGGTCGCCCTCGCCGAGGCGCTCGAGACCGGCGCGATCTTCGCGGCGGGACTCGACGTGTTCGAGCAGGAGCCGGTCGTGCTCCCGCGACTGCTCGCGGCCCCACGGACGGTGCTGCTCCCGCACATCGGCAGCGCGTTGCTGGCCACCCGCACGCGCATGGCCCGGGTCGCGAGCGAGGGGGTGCGGGCCGTGCTCGCCGGCGAGACCCCACCGAACCTGGTGGGCTGACTACTTCCCGTCGTGCCGCACGACGAGGACGGGGCAGGGCGAGTGGTGCACCACGTGCTCGCTCACCGAGCCGCTCACCAGTCGCTTGAGCGCGCCGCGGCCGTGGGACCCGACAACCACGACGTCGGCGGCGATCTGCTCCGCGACCCAGACGATCATCGGACCGGCGTCGCCGACCTCGACGCGCGTGACGACGTTCGCGCCGTGCACCTCGGCGAGCGTGTCCCGCAGGGCATCCTGCGCGGCGGCGGTCTCGTTCTCCCACTCCTGGCGCTCCTCGAGCGGCGACTGGGTCGAGCTCTCGAAACCGCCGGCATCGTTGCCGGGGACCTCGGTGAGCACGGCCAGGACCGTGACCTCGGTCGGGGTCCCGAGCACCTCGAAGGCACGGTGCGCGGCCGTGACCGAGAGCTCGGAACCATCGGTTGCGACGAGGACGTTCACGTCGATTCCTCTCTGCCTACGTGGATCGGACCCGGGTCGAGGCCCAGGAGCTCGACGGTGGTCTTCCCGCCCCGGAGCTCGGAGAACATCCGATCCTCCTTCGCCGCCCGCTCGCGACCGGCGACCAGGACCGAGTCGAGCGTGGCCGCGGGGACCACGGTCGCGCCGTCGCGGTCCGCCACGATCCAGTCGCCGAGCCCGACCTCGACTCCTCCGACGACCGCCGTCTCACCGACGACACCCGGCTGGTCCTTCGTCGCGCCGCGGAGCGCGATGCCGGTGGAGAACACCGGGAAACGGTGGGCCTCGAGCGCGGCGACATCGCGCACGCCGCCGTCGATCACGAGCCCGACGATGCCGCGCGCCTCGGCCGCGGTGGTGAGGACCTCGCCCCAGTAGCCGAGCTCGGAGACGTCGCCGACGTCGACGACCAGCACCGAACCGGGCGGTGCCGCGGTGACGCCGACGTGCACCGCGAGGTTGTCGCCCGGGGTGCAACGCACCGGGTACGCCGGGGCTGCGAGCCGGGCACCCGGCCACGCGGCGCGCAGGCGCGAACGCATCGCCCGTCCGCCCGACTCGCCGAGGGTGGCCGCGCCGAGAGCCGCGAGGGCGGCCCCGATCTCGGCGGCAGATGAAGACGAGGAAGGGGTCATGCAGCTCCAGAAGTGGCGGAGGGAGAGGGATTTGAACCCTCGAGGAGGATGAACACCCCCTACTCGCTTAGCAGGCGAGCACTTTCGGCCACTCAGTCATCCCTCCGAGCCCCGTGAGTATACGAGGCCGTGCATCGGGCGCTTCCAGGTACGTTCTCGGGATGCTGCCGAGTGAAGCGCTCGACCGCATCGCGTTCCTGCTCGAGCGGCGACGCGAGGCGACGTACAAGATCCAGGCCTTCCGGCGCGCTGCCGACGAAGTGCGTTCGCACCCGGTGGAGGAGCTGCAGGCGCTCGCCGACTCCGGGCGCCTGCGCGACCTCCCGAACATCGGCGACAGCTCCGCGCGGGTCGTCGCCGAGGCGCTCGCGGGCAGCACCCCCGAGTACCTCGAACGGCTCGAGGTCGACGAAGACGGTGAGCTCTCCGCGGGTGGGCCGATGCGCGCCGCGCTCCGGGGCGACCTCCACACGCACTCCGACTGGTCCGACGGCGGCTCGCCGATCGA
>JBBQMI010000407.1:0-2699 GCA_038328825.1 Acidimicrobiia bacterium
ACCTCCCTCCTCGCCCCGTCGCCACCCCCGAAGCCGGATCCAGGCGCGGCTCGGCGATGAGCTCCGGCATCGGGTCGGGTCGACGCGATGTCGCGGCTCGCGCTCACCGCACGGCGGCTCGGCTGCGCCGTCGAGCTGCGCGACGCACCACGCGACCTGGTGGACCTGCTCGCGTTCACGGGCCTCGACGACGTGGTCGGGCGACTACCCCTCGAACTGCAGTGGGAGGCCGAAGAGCGGGAAGACGCGTTCGACGTCGAGGAAGAACGTGAGCTCGACGATCCGTCCGCCTGAGATCTCGATCACCTGTAGCGCCCAGGGTTCGAGCTCGCCTTCGGGTCCGCTCGGCTTGTACTGCCCGAACGCAGGCGAGCCGTTCGCGGCGACGGTCGGGATCACGCGAGAACCCCGACACGCCGCACCGGTGGTGAGCCAGAACGAGAAGATCTGCTCGCGTCCGCTCAGCCACATCGCCAACGGCGGCATCGACTGCGTCGCGTCCTCGGCGATCAACGCGGTGAGCGACTCCATGTCGTAGCGCTCGAACGCATCGACGTAGCGGGCCAGCAGCTCCTGCTGGATGGCGTCCATCGGCGCGGCGGAATCGCTCTCGCTGACCGGGTTCTCGGCGAGTGTGGCGCGCGCCCGCTGGAGGGCGCTGTTGACCGACGCGACGCTCGTGTCGAGGAGCTCGGCGACCTCGGTCGCCTTCCAGCGCAGGACCTCACAGAGGATGAGCACCGCTCGCTGACGCGGTGGGAGGTGCTGCAGCGCGGCGACGAACGCCAGGCGGATCGACGCGCGGGTGTCGACGACGTCGGCGGGATCGCTCCCGGTGGTGACGACCCGACCGTCGGGGATCGGCTCGAGCCACGTGACCTCGGGGAGCGGCGGCGCGAGCGCGGCACCCGCGTCCGACGCGGGGCCGAGGTCCATCGGACGGGCCCGCCGTTGCCGGCCGTGGAGCATGTCGAGGCAGACGTTGGTGGCGATCCGGTACAGCCACGACCGCAGGGCCGATCGACCCTCGAACCGGTCGAACGCCCGCCACGCCCGCACCATCGTGTCCTGGACGGCGTCTTCGGCTTCGAATGCCGAGCCCAGCATCCGGTAGCAGTACGCCGTGAGCTCCCGCCGGTGCTGCTCCAGCTGCGCCTGGACGTCGGCGGTCTCCGGGTCGGCTGCGCTCGCGGAGGCCTGCATGCGCGAAGCGTACGTGCTCAGAGCACCTCGACGGCGGGCGCTGCGAATTGGGCGTTGTAGAGCCGCGCGTAGGCGCCGTCGCGCACGAGGAGCCCCTCGTGGGAGCCCTGTTCGACGATCTGGCCGGCCTCCATCACGAGGATCGTGTCGGCGTCGCGGATCGTCGAGAGACGGTGCGCGATCACGAAGCTCGTGCGATTCGTCCGGAGCGCGGCCATCGCCTGCTGGATCAGCACCTCGGTCCGCGTGTCGACCGAGCTCGTCGCCTCGTCGAGGATGAGGATCGTCGGGTCGGCGAGGAACGCCCGTGCGATCGTCAGGAGCTGCTTCTCGCCCGCGCTGACCGTGCCACCTTCATCGTCGATGATCGTGTCGTAGCCCTTCGGGAGCGAGTGCACGAAGCGGTCGACGTACGTCGCGCGCGCCGCCTCGATGATCTGCTCCTCGGTCGCCTCGAGGTTCCCGTAGGCGATGTTCTCGCGGATGGTCCCGCCGAACAGCCAGGTGTCCTGGAGCACCATCCCCATGTTCGACCGGAGGTCACGACGGCGCATCTTCGAGATGTCGATGCCGTCGAGGGTGATCGCGCCGTCGTCGACGTCGTAGAAGCGCATGATCAGGTTCACGAGCGTCGTCTTGCCCGCGCCCGTCGGGCCGACGATCGCGACCGTCTGGCCGGGCTCGGCCACGAGGGAGAGATCCTCGATGAGCGGGTTCTTCGGGTCGTACGAGAACGACACGTGCTGGAACTCGACCCGACCCTCGGGCTCGAGGTCCTCGAGCGGGATGGCGTCCTCCTCGCGCTCCTCCTCGGCGTCGAGCAGCTCGAACACCCGCTCCGCCGACGCGATCCCCGACTGCATCACGTTGATCATCGACGCGAGCTGCGTGAGTGGCTGCGTGAACTGCCGCGAGTACTGGATGAACGCCTGGATGTCGCCGATCGTCATCTGCCCCGACGAGACGCGCAGGCCGCCGATGAGCGCGATGAGCACGTAGTTCACGTTTCCGAGGAACATCATCGCCGGCTGGATCGTGCCCGAGATGAACTGGGCGCCGTTGCTGGCCTCGAACAGCTCTTCGTTCTTGTCGTTGAACCACTCCTCCACGTCGTGCTGGCGACCGAACACCTTCACCAGCGAGTGGCCCGTGAACGCCTCCTCGACCTGGGCGTTCAGCATGCCGGTGTGCCGCCACTGGTCGATGAAGCGGGTCTTGGAGCGTTTGGTGATGGCGCGGATCGTGAAGATCGAAACCGGGATCGTGATCAGCACGACGATTGCGAGGAGCGGCGAGATCGTGATCATCATGATCGTGACCCCGATGATCGTCAGGGTCGACGTGAGCAGCTGGCTGAGGGTCTGCTGGAGGCTCTGGGCCAGGTTGTCGATGTCGTTCGTGACCCGGCTCAGCATGTCGCCACGGGGTTGACGGTCGACGTAGCTCAGCGGCATCCGGTTGAGCTTGTCCTCGACGTCGGAGCGGAGCTGGTACAT
>JBBQMI010000408.1:0-2671 GCA_038328825.1 Acidimicrobiia bacterium
CGACACCCCGCATCCTCCCCCTCGGTCACGTTCGCACGGGCTTTTCTGTGCCCGTGAGTTCCCCCAGGGGGCATGGAATCGCACATGAGTCGGCGTTCGGATGGCTCTCGCATCTCAGCGTCGCGACGCTTGGTGTGTTCCGCGGTCGTGACGCCGTCGAGATCGGCGTGAGCCGGAAGCAACTCTCGGCGCTGCGCGCCGCGGGGGTGGTCGAGCGAGTCCTGCCGGACACCTACCGGATGACGGCGGCCCCACGGTCGGATCTCCAACAGCTGCGCGCCGCCTTGCTGTGGGCCGGCGACGGCGCGGTCGCCGCCGGTCGCTCCGCCGGCGCGGTCTACGGGTTCGAGGGACTCGCCGGGCCGATCCCGGAGATCGTGGTCCCGCGCACGACGAGGGCCCGGACCCCGGCGTCCTCGTGCACAGCCACACCGTCGAGCACCGCGGCGCACTTCTCCGCCGCGAGCACCGGGGCTTCGCCGTCACGGGACCGGAGCCGACTCTGGTCGCGCTCGCGGCGACCCTCGACCCGGAGTCGTTCGAGATCGCATGCGAGGACGCCCGCCGGCGCCGGCTCACCTCGGTCCCGGCGTTGCACGGTTACCTCGCACGGCACGGACGAACCGGGCGCAACGGACGGGCGCGGATCGGTACGATGCGGCGGCTACTCGCCGAGCTCGATCCGGCGCACGCCGCACGCTCGACGCTCGAGGTGAAGACCCGTCGACTCCTGACCGCGCACGGGTTCAGCGACTTCGTGCGCGAGTTCCCGCTCGATTGGAACGGTCGCACCTACCTCTTCGACTTCGCGTTCGAGCGGTCACGCACGATCCTCGAGACCAACGGACGGCGCTGGCACGACGACCCAGCCGATTACGAGCACGACAACGAGAAGTGGAGCGTGCCCGGCCGGCTCGGGTACCGCATCGTCTTCGCGACCTGGGCCAAGGTCACGGAGCAACCGGCCGAGCTCCTCCTCGAGCTCGCCACGACGCTGGCCGCCTGAGAGGGGTGTTCAGGCGGTTGCGTGGACGATCCAAGCTGCAGCGAGAAGAACGACCTCACGGTCGCGCTCGTACTCGGTGAGTGCGGCCGTGACCGCGTCGAGCAGCTCGGCTCGTCGCTCGGGAGCTTCCCGCAGGCCTCCGGCGAGGACGGGGTTGAGTCCGCTCATCACCTCGGCGCAGCCACGCGCGTCACCGGCGGGGAACGGTTGTTCGACGCTGAGGTCGGTGACCTCGACGTGCGACCAGCCGGCCTGCCCGAGCACGTCGCGTACGGTGTCGGCCTCCGCGAAGGCGAAGGGGCCGGGCTCGCCGGGTGGTGGGAGCCGGGGCGGACCGAGCACCGCGACCGACGCCATCACCGGCACCGTCATCCACGGGTTCGCGAACGGATCCTGCCAGCAGCTGAACGCCAGCGCGCCGCCGGGGCGGACCAGAGTCCGTAGGTGGGTGAACGCGGTGACGGGATCGGCGAAGAACATCACGCCGAACCGCGAGAACAGCGCGTCGACGGGATCGAGCTCGATGGTCGCGGCATCGCCGAGGACGAACGTCACCTGCGGCGCGGTCCCCCGCGCGCGGGCGCCCTCGAGGAAGGGGGCCGACGGGTCGATGCCGACGACGCGCCCCTTCAGGCCGACACGTTCGCCGAGCTCCCAGGTCGTTCCGCCGACACCGCAGCCGATGTCGAGCACCGACGCGCCGATGAGCGGTTCCAGCGAATCGAGCGCCGCGGCACCGAACGGAGCGCTGTGCCCGTCGATCACGTCGGCGAACCGCACCCACGGATCGCTGACCAGATCACCCCAGATCTCGTCTCCGTCCACGACGACGACAGTAACCGTCAGTCGTCGCGGTCGTTGCGGCGGCCCGACCGCCGGACCCGGGAGAGGATCAGCCAGCCGATCAGGGCCCCGATGACCGCGGCGACGAGCAGGACCACGAACAGCGGGGCCCGGACGTCGCCGAACACCCAGCCGACGCGGACGCTCTTGCGGTTGTCGATCGCGAGTGCGGCCAGCGCGATGACCAACACCCCGGCGAGCGTCAACCGGATCAGCGCGCCGATGTCGCGCGAGTTGTCTTCGGCAAGCGGGCGATCGTCGGCGGGCACGGATCCCACCGTACGCGCTGGATCAGACCGAGCGGCCGATCTCCTGCAACAGGGCCCCACTCGTCAGCAACCGCCCTGTGCAGACCTCCACCGGACAGCTCGCGAGGTAGGCCGCGACCTCGGCTATGTGCTCGACCGGCTCGAAGCCCGAGGTGTCGACCCGACCGGCCATCACGGCGACCGCACCGTCGGTGAGCACGCCCGTGACCGGTGCGAGCGCGTTCACGGCGATCCCGTGGTCGAAGACCTCGGCGGCGAGCCCGGTGGTGAAGCGCTCGAGCGCCGCCTTCGCCGCACCGTAAGCGGTCGTCGTCGTGCCCATCGCGATCGGTACGTAGGGCGGTCCGATGGGATGGGCCGAGGTCGCGCTCGAGATGTTCACGATCCACCCGGCGCGGCGTGCCACCATCCCCGGCAGGACGGCCTGGACGAGATCGACCGGTGCGTGCACGTTGACCTCGAAGATGAGCCGTCGCCGCTTGAGCGACATCTCGGCAACGGGATGAAACATCGCTGCCGCAGCATTGTTCACCAACACGTCCACGCGGCCGTC
>JBBQMI010000409.1:0-2656 GCA_038328825.1 Acidimicrobiia bacterium
CGTCCCGCCCGACGCGCGCTCGTCTCGCGCTCGTCGCACCGATCTTCTCCATCGTTGCGGGGCTGGTCGGTGCACTCGTCGCTGCGGTTGCGATCTCCACGTTCGGCCCGATCGGCAGCGTGCGGTCCGTCGTCCCCCACCCGGGAATCGGCGCGCCTCTTGCGGTGCTCGTCCCTGCGACGTTCGCGCTGGCACTCGCGCTGTTCGTCCTCGCCGTCGGTCTCGTCTGGGGCGCCGCGGGTCGGGCGGGGGTCGACGCCACCCGACGCGCACCGTCGGGTCTCGTGCGGGAGGCCACCTCTCTCCGCCGCACCGGTCGCCCTGCGCTCACCGAGGGAGTCCGAGCCGGGCTCTCGATCCGCACGGGGAGCGGCGGGATCGCCGCCGCCGGGTGCGCCATCGCCCTCCTCGTGGTCATCGGCGCCGCCATCTTCGACGCGAACCTCGTGGACCTGTCGGAGCAGCCGGCTCGGTACGGCTGGCCCTGGGACGTCGCCGTGATCTCCGGCGCCGGGTACGGGGACACCAATGTCGAGGCGGCGCGTGCGGCGCTCGACGAGAAGCCCGGGGTACGTGACTACGGCTTCTACGCGCTGGATGCCTCGGTGCGCATCGACGGCCGGCCGGTCTCGTCGATGGTCGGGTTCCGCGGATCGCCGGCGCCCGCGCTCCCGATCGTCTCGGGCCGCATGGCAACCGGCCCGAACCAAGCGGTGCTCGGCGCCGCGAGCGCAGCGGAGCTCCACCTCTCGGTGGGTGACCGCGTTCGCGTCGCCGGCGACCTGGTGTCGTTCAAGGGTGCGCGTCGCGTCGACATCGTCGGGATCGCGGTGCAACCGACGATCGGCGCGTTCGGCTCGGCTCATGCCGGGCTCGGCCTGGGCGCGTACATCCGGACCCAGGCTCGACCCGCCGAAGATGCCGTCTCGCTCACGGCGATCAGGCTGCTACCCGGAACCGACGCGCAGGCGTTCACCGCCGGACTGCCCTTCCGGCGGGTCGGGTGGGACGACAGCGGCGGACTCCCGGTCATCCACGCGGCGCCGGTGCGGCCGCCCGAGATCGCCACCGTCGACTCCCTGCGGGCGGCCCCGGCACTCCTCGCGCTGGCCCTCGGGATCGCGCTCCTCGTCGGCCTGACCCTCGTCTCCGCGCTCTCGGTGCACGACCGCCGCCGTGAGCTCACCATCCTCCGCGCCCTGGGCTTCAGCAACGGCGCGTTGCGCGCCACCGTGGCGTGGCAGACGCTCACGACCGTCACCATCGGCCTCGTGATCGGCGTGCCGCTCGGCATCGTCGCCGGTCGCGTCCTGTGGCGGGCCTTCGCGAACGAGCTGGGGCTCGTGCCCTCGGCCGACGTGCCGATCGCGCTCGTCGCAGGGATCGCGCTCGGGATCGCCGGGCTGGCGATGCTCGCTGCCGCAGTCCCGGGCCGGGCTGCGACCCGGATGCAGCCGGAGGCCCTCCGCGCCGAGTGACGCCCTCCGTCGCCCCGAACACCGCACCGGCTGGACGGCGCGTCGGGGCGGCGGGGTACCATCAAGTGACCGCTCGGTAACAACCAGAACTCGTTGCGGCGGCTCGAACCCGCCGTCCTGCGCCCAGGGGGACACATGCCCGGTTCCGTCATCGTCTCGTCGGCCCGCACTCCGATCGGCAAGCTCTCGGGGGCGTTCGCCTCGTTCAGCGCCATGGATCTCGGCGGCTTCGCCATCAAGGCGGCACTCGAGCGCGCCGGGGTGTCGGGCGACCAGGTCGACTACGTGCTCATGGGCCAGGTGCTCCAGGCCGGTCAGGGTCAGATGACCGCCCGCCAGGCCGCGGTGAACGGCGGGATCCCGATGAGCGTCCCGGCGATGACCGTGAACAAGGTCTGCCTCTCGGGCGTGAACGCGATCTACCTCGCCGACCAGATGATCCAGGCCGGCGACGCCGACATCGTCGTCGCGGGCGGCATGGAGTCGATGACCGCGGCCCCGTACTTCCTCCCCGGCGCGCGGGCGGGGTACCGGATGGGCGACGGCAAGCTGATCGACTCGCTCATCAACGACGGTCTCTGGTGCGCGTTCGACGCCGTGCACATGGGCGCGGGCACCGAGAAGTACGCGACCGAGACGGGTGGCATCAGCCGCGAGCAGCAAGACGACCTCGCGGCGAAGAGCCACGAGCGCGCCGCCGCGGCGATGAAGGAAGGCCGCTTCACCGAGGAGATCGCACCCGTCGCGGTGCCGCAGCGCAAGGGCGACCCGATCCTCGTCGAGAACGACGAAGGCGTGCGACCGGGCACGACCACCGCTTCCCTCGGGAAGCTGAAGCCCGCCTTCGCGAAGGACGGCACCATCACCGCCGGCAACGCGTCGCAGATCTCCGACGGCGGCGCCGCGGTCGTCGTGATGAGCCGAGCGAAGGCAGAGAAGCTCGGGATCGCGCCCATCGCCGAACTCGTCAGCTTCGGGATGGTCGCGGGTCCCGACCCGTCGCTGCTCACCCAGCCGTCTCGCTCGATCAACGCCGCGCTCGCGAAGGCCGACCTGAAGGTCACCGACATCGATCTCTTCGAGCTCAACGAAGCGTTCGCCGCCGTGGGCATCGCGTCGATGAAGGACCTCGGCATCACCGACGACATCGTGAACGTGAACGGCGGCGCCATCGCCCT
>JBBQMI010000410.1:0-2643 GCA_038328825.1 Acidimicrobiia bacterium
CCATGTCGAGGAACTCATAGGTCGAGAGCCGGATCGCGTCCTGGTCGACCCCGTCGCGCAGGCTGCGCAGGAGCAGGAACAGCGGCGCCGGTCGGATCCATCGGGGTGGTTGGATCCCGGCGATGTTCACGTGCTCGTTCCACCCTGCGTGGATCGCGAGCGGCGCGCGGTGGTGCCGGCACGCTGCCGTGACGATCGCACGTCCCGACAACGGACCGCGGCGTCCCCCTCGCGGAAGGACCTTCATGATCACGGCCGCGGGAACACCGCGCTGCACGGTGCGCAGACTGACTGCCACGAGGTCGGGCGTCACGTGCACCGCGTGCTCGGCGTGGGGTCGGGCGAGCCGCCATCGCAGACCGGCCGTCGTCCACGAGTTCGTGATCGACGTCGTCGGGAAAGCGTCGAGGTCGGCGGTGATGCCGACGAAGCGATCACTCGCGAGGAACTCTGGGGTGGCGCGAAACGTCTGCGTCGTTCCCGTCCGCACGGTCGTCGGGATGCAGATCTTCACGGGGATCTGGCCTTCGAGTCGCCACCCCAGGTACTTCGGCCCCGCGTTCACCGACTTCTCGTTCGGGATCCCGATCGCGATGTCGCGCCCGTCTGCACCGGCCCGCGCGTAGAGCTCGAGGCCGAGGCTCACGAAGTACCCCTTGCGCTGAGTACCACTGCGGGTGACCGCGTGCAGCGAGAAGGCGCCCGGCACCGGTCCGTCGGGCCCGCGGTAGTCCTGGGGGATGAGCGCGTAGTGCGCGATGCGCACGCCGTCTTCGTCGACCGACTCCTGGTAGGCCGGGCCGTACGGGTTCTCCTCGTAGAGCCACCGCAGGTACCGGGCGTCGGCGTCGGAGTAGCGGACGTCGGGGAGCTCGGCCATCAGCAGCTCGTTGGTGGCGACGAGATCATCCGTTGACATGCACGGGTTCCAGGGATTCGACGGGTGCGGTCGGGTCCGCCGACGGCGACGGCCGTTCGCGAGAGCCGGTCAGCTTGCGCCACAGCGCATCCATGGCGATGGCCGCGGCGACGACGAGACCGGGTTCGACGCTCACGCGGTAGCGGAGCACGCCGTAGGTGGTCGCCGCCGCGATGGTCACGGTGATCGCGGGCGCGACGATCGGCGAGATCGGTGTGCCCCGTCGCTTCAGCACGACGAGGCCGGCGATCGCGAACGGGAGCAGGAACCAGTACGACCAGAACGCGGCCACCGACGCATCCTGCGTTCGCCCCTCGAACGTCGCGTTGAGTCGGATGGTCTGGCGGGGCTCGTACACGTCCCACAGGCGGCCGACCCGGATCGCCATGAGCGCCGGGAGGCGATCGAGGTGGTCCTTCGTGTAGTCGATGGCCTGCTTGCGCAGGATGACGTCGCGTTGGGAGTAGTCGCCGGGCGGTTGGGTCTTCTGGCAGAACCAGTACCAACCCGAGTACTCGCCGTACCAGGCCTGGTCGCAGCTGGCCGCCTTGAGCACGGTGCCCCAGTGGTCGGTCATGAAGACCGGTTCCTCGAAGCGGGTCAGGTTGTAGACGACCCACGGTCCGACGAGCAGCACCATGCACACGGCCGTCACGACGAGCAGCTTGGCCCGTTCGTAGATCGACAGCGCGTGCATGCCGAAGAGCAGCGGCAGCAGGAGGATCGGCGCGAGGAACACGACCTCGCCGCGGGTGAGACCGGCGAGGCCGAGCGCGAGGCCGAGCCAGACCGCGCGCTTCAGCACGGGTTGTCGCCAGAACGCGTACGCCGCGAGGAGGACGAGCGGCATGCAGAGCGCGGTCATCGGCTCGGCGAGCAACATGCCGTCGTTGATCCACAGGTTCGGGTACACCGCGGCGAAGACCGCCGCGATGATCCCGGCCCGGTTCGAACCGATCTGGCGGGCCACGAGTCCGATCGCGAACACCGCGCCCGTGCCGAGGAGCGTCGAGGCGAGGCGGTGGTCGGTGACGGACCAGAAGCCGAGCTTCGAGACCGCCGCGAGGTACGTCGTGTAGAGCGGGGGGTTCGCGGCGAGTTGTACGATCCGGCCATGGTCGTACCAGTCGAACGGGTTGATGAAGCCTTTGCCGTCGGCGATGGTCCACGCCTGTAGGTGGTAATAGAGCGCGTCGCCGTTCACCTGATAGTGCGAGTAGCCCTCGAGCACCCACCACATCCGCACGGCGAGCGCGCCCGCGGTCACCACGCCGAGCCCGATCAGGAAGCGGCGGTCGTCGCGGAGTCGCCGGGGCGCAGGCGCCGGATCCCGCTGCGGGCGCGTCGCGGTGTCGGGTTCCGCGCGCATCGGGCGAGAGTAGCCGGGCGACCTCTCCGGACCATGGCTTCCCGGTCGGGCGCGTTCGGGGAGCCGCGGATCCGGCGAGCCCTCTCGGTAGCATGCGCGGATGCTGCGCACACCGGAGGCGTTCCTCGAGTCGTTGCGTGACGGCCGGTCGGTCTTCTACCAGGGTCGCAAAATCGACGACGTCACCGCCGAGCCCGACCTGCGCGTCGCGGTCGACCTCGCCGCGCTCGACTTCGAGCTCGCCGAGGATCCGGAGCATTCGCCGGTTCTGCTCGCGAAGGACCCCGACTCCGGCGAGCAGATCCCGGTCCTCTACCGCATCCCGAGGTCACCGGCCGACCTCCACGCCCGGATG
>JBBQMI010000411.1:0-2638 GCA_038328825.1 Acidimicrobiia bacterium
GGGAGCATGTGGGTCGAGCCCGACTGCAACGTCCCGTCGGGCGAGTCGCTCGTGCGGCAGATCGTCTACGGGAAGCGCTTCTACCTCGACGAGTTCGGCATCGAGACACGCGACGTGTGGCTCCCCGACGTCTTCGGCTACTCGGCCGCGCTTCCCCAAATCATGCAGCGCGCCGGCATCGACTGGTTCCTCACCCAGAAGCTCTCGTGGAACCAGTACGACGACGTCCCCCACCACAGCTTCATGTGGGAGGGCATCGACGGTTCCCGCGTCTTCACCCACTTCCCCCCGGCCGAGACCTACAACGGCGACGGTTCGGTCGAGCAGTTGCGCTTCGGCGTGAAGAACTTCCGCGACCACGCGCTCGCCGACCGGTCGCTGTACCCATTCGGGTGGGGCGACGGTGGCGGCGGACCGACCGAAGACATCCTCGCGTCGCTGTACCGGACGCGCGACCTCGAGGGCATGCCCAAGGTCGAGTTCTCCGGCCCGCGGGCGTTCTTCGAGGCCGCCGAGGCGGAGGCCGACGACTGGGCCGTGTGGGTCGGCGAGCTCTACTTCGAGTGCCACCGGGGCACCTACACGACTCAGGCCAAGGCGAAGCTCGGCAACCGCAGGGCCGAGGGGTCGCTGCGCGATGCCGAGCTGTGGTCGACCGCGGTGGCCGGTCCCGCCTTCGTGTATCCCGCTGCGGAGCTCGACGCCGCGTGGAAGCTGCTGCTGCTCCACCAGTTCCACGACATCATCCCCGGCTCGGGGATCCACTGGGTCTACGAGGACACCACCCGCGACCACGCCGCGGTCGCGGCGACCACCGAGGCGATCATCGACGGGGCCACGACCCGGATCGCTGCCGCCGTCGACACCTCCGCGGCCCAGTTGCCCGTGGTCGTGTTCAACCCCGCGAGCCACGAACGGACCGAGCTCGTGAGCGCGCCCGACGGCACCCCGTTGGCGCACGTGAGCGTGCCGCCGTGCGGATACACCGTGTTCGACCTCGCGCCCACCACCGGTGACTCGAGCGTCGTCGCGGTCAGCGCCGCCGAGGACCGGCTCGAGAACGAGCACCTGCGCGTCGAGTTCGACGCCGAGGGTCTCATCACGTCGCTGTTCGACAAGGACGCCGACCGCGAGGTGATCGAACCGGGCGAGCGCGCCAACCGGTTCCAGATCCATCCCGACTACCCGAACTTCTACGACGCGTGGGACGTCGACCGGTTCGCGTTCGAGACCGTGACCGACCTCACCGCGCTCGACTCGGTCACCGTGGTCGAGACCGGTCCCCTGCGCGCCGCGCTGCGGTTCACCCGGAGCTTCGGGAGCTCGACGATCTCGCAGGTCGTCTCGCTCGCGGCCGGCGCTCGTCGCCTCCTGTTCACCACCGACGTCGACTGGCAGGAGTCGAACCGCCTGCTGAAGGTCGCGTTCCCGGTGACCGTGCGCTCACCGCGCGCCACCTACGAGATCCAGTTCGGCCAGGTGGAACGACCGACACACGAGAACACCACGTGGGACGAAGCCCGCTTCGAGGTGTGCGCGCAGCAGTGGGCCGACCTGTCGGAACCCGGCTACGGCGTCGCGCTGCTCAACGACTGCAAGTACGGCTACGACATCCACGGCAACGTGATGCGGCTCTCGCTCCTGCGGGCGCCGTCGTGGCCCGATCCGGTGGCCGACCGCGGTGCCCATCGTTTCACCTACGCGCTCCTGCCCCACGCCGGCGACGTCGCCGAGGGTCGCGTCGTGGAGGAGGCCCGCGAGCTGAACCAACCCCTCCGGCTCGTGCGCGAGGCGCGCCACGCCGGAACCCGTCCGCCCACCGCATCGCTCGTGCACGTGACCGGCTTGCCGGTGCAGGTCTCGGCGGTGAAGCAGGCGGATCGAGCCGGCGGGATCGTCGTGCGCCTCGTGGAGGTGAACGGCCGGCGCGGCCCCGCACGTCTCGCGCTGTGGGCACCGATCCTCCGAGCCTTCCGGTGCGACCTCCTCGAGCGCGACGAAGCCGAGCTGCCGGTCGGAGCCGATGGCACGGTCGAGCTCCATCTGGATCCGTTCGAGATCGCGACGCTGCGCCTGGAACCGGCCTGACCGATGGATCGCTGCGACGACTGCGCGTTCGTCTACGCCGACGTCCCCAACGTCGACGCAGCCGGGTGGCTACGGTCGTTGGGGCGGGGCTACGCCGAACGGCTCACCACCTTCGACGTCGTCCGCTTGCGGGCCCGACCCGAAGCCGAACCCGACACATGGTCGCCCCTCGAGTACTCGTGCCACGTACGCGACGTGTTCGGCGTGCAACGCGAGCGCATCCTCCTCGCGCTGGCAGAAGCCACGCCGACGTTCGTGCCGATGGGTCGCGACGCGCGCGTCGTTGACCTCCGGTACAACGAGCAGGACCCGCTGGTCGCGGCCGTCGAGCTGCGGAGGGCCGCCGATGAGCTGGCCGCGACCTTCGAGGCGCTCGACGACGCCGGGTGGGCTCGCACCGGCATCTACAACTGGCCGACCTCGAGCGAGCGCGACATCACCTGGCTCGCCCGCCACACCGTGCACGAGGGTGTGCACCACCTGCGCGACGTCGACGCCGGTCTGCGTTGAGCGGTCCGGCCCACTCATGAGTCCCGGCGACATCGTCCTC
>JBBQMI010000412.1:0-2626 GCA_038328825.1 Acidimicrobiia bacterium
CGCCCGTGCCCCCCGGCCCCCCCGCCACCCCCCCCCGCCCGCCCACGCCGCGCGTCAGCATCGCGGGCTCGCGGTCTGTCCCCGCCACGCCGAGCCTGAGCACCCCCGTGCCGCCTTACGTGACCGCGAGGCTCGCTCCGACCGGCGCGTCGACCATCGCCGGGTCGATCGTGAACTCGGTGAGCGTGACCTTGGTTCCGGCGCCGCCGACTGCTGCGACCTTCTTGGCATCCTTGCTGGTGGTCAGCGCGTTGCCGGCGACGGCGAGTGCTGCGAACGCGAGCACGACGGCCAGGACGCCGAACAGCCAGGCTCCCAGCCCGAACACCTCACGGTCTCCTCGCCCCGGTCGCTTCACCGATTCTCCTCGCGTCGATACCAGCTCGGTCACTCCGATGGTCACGGATGCGTGGGTCACCCACCCAGAGGAGAAAGTCCCCAACGCACGGCACATGCCTGCCGTTCGTGCGAGAGTCCATCGGACGGCAGGAGGGGCGCGATGAAGGCGTGGGTGGTTCGACAGCCGGGACCCGTCGATGGTGGACCGATGACCATCGTCGACCGTGCGGTGCCCTCGCCGGGTCGGCACGAGATCCGCGTCCGGGTGACCGTCTGCGGAGTCTGTCGAACCGATCTGCATCTCGCCGAGGGGGATCTCCTACCGCACGGCCGGGAGGTCGTTCCGGGTCACGAGATCGTCGGTGTCGTCGACGAGCTCGGTGAAGGAGCGACGTGTTTCGCGAAGGGCAATCGCGTGGGAATCGCCTGGCTCCGGTCGACCTGCGGTGTGTGCCGCTTCTGCGAGCGTGGTGACGAGAACCTCTGTGTGGCTCCGCGCTTCACCGGGTGGGACGCCGACGGCGGGTACGCCGAGTTCGCCGTGGTCGACGAGCGCTTCGCCTACCGCCTACCCGACGCGTTCACCGACGAACAGGCAGCCCCCCTGCTGTGTGCCGGGATCATCGGGTTCCGGGCCCTCCGCCGGTCGGCCCTTCCCTCCGGCGGCCGGTTGGGCATCTACGGCTTCGGCGCTTCGGCACACCTCGCCGCGCAGGTCGCGCTGGCCGAGGGTGCGACGGTGCACGTGATGACGCGCTCGCCCGGCGCCCGCCGACTCGCGCTCGAGCTGGGAGCTTCGTCGGCGGGAGACACCTTCGACCGGCCGCCGGAGCTGCTCGACGCCGCGGTGATCTTCGCGCCCGCCGGCGAGATCGTTCCCGCCGCGCTCGAGGCACTCGACCGAGGGGGGACGCTCGCCATCGCGGGCATCCACCTCACCGACATTCCGGCCTTGCGCTATGCCGATCACCTCTTCCAGGAACGGCAGCTCCGCAGCGTCACCGCCAACACGCGGCGCGACGGCGAGGAGTTCCTGGCCATCGCGTCGAACATCGCCATTCACGTGGAAACCACGACATACCCGCTCGACGAGGCCGACGCCGCGCTCCGGGACCTCGCCCATGACCGCGTGACGGGCGCCGCGGTCCTCGTCGTGAGCGGCGACGCCTGATCTCCACGCACCTACCGGACGAGATCCCGCCGCTCGAAGAGCACGACCGTCGCCAGCACTGCGGCGACACACCCGGCGCCGAGGAGTGCGAAGTTCCCGACGGGTAGCCCGTTCGCCAATGGGTGCGTCCCCGTCGCGTGGTACAGCGGTGACGCGACTCGGAACGGTTCGAGCCAGCTCACGAGCCCGGCGAGTCCGACGACGAGGTACGACGCGACGAACAGCGCCGCGGGGACCCCGACGGCGGCCGAGCGCGAGCTCGAGGCCGCACCGACGGCCATCCCGATCATGCCGAAGCCGAAGGCGACGAGTGCCGCGCCGCCACAGGCGATCCCGAGGTTCACCAGCCCGACCTGCAGATCGACGATCGGATCCATCACCGCGAGCACGAGGAACACGACGGTCGTGAGGGCTGCAACGGTTGCCCCGAGAGCCAGCCCCTTCTCGCCGACGACCCGGCGCCGCGTCACCGGATTCGCGAGCAGGAGGTCGAGTGTCCCGCGTTCCTGCTCGCCCGCGAGGGCGGCGGCTCCGAACGCGACGGCCGCGATCACGAGCAGGGCGGGAACGATGAGCGAGAAGAGCTCGACCTCGAGGTAGCCGTGTCCGGTCGAGAAGTCGAACGACTGCACGCCACCGAAGAACGCCTTGAGCTCCTTCGGGTAGCGGGCGATCGCGCGCTGGAGCTGTGAGTCCTGCACCGAGGGGTAGAAGCTCGTCTGCAGCACAACGTACGCAGCGATTCCCAGGGCCCAGCCGAGGAGTCCGCGGCGACGGTCACGCAGTCCGCGTTCAGCAACGAGGAGAGCCATCGGAGTCGCCCCCTTCGTAGTAGCGGAGGAAGAGCGTGTCGAGATCAGCCGGCGCGCTGACGAGATCGACGACGTCGTACCGGGCGGCGAGCTTGACGAGAGCATCGGCTCGTCCCGAGAGCTGCAGTTGGAGCCTCGTGCCCTCGGCGTGGACCGCCCGGACGCCCGGGAGCGCGGCGAACGCATCCGCCTCGAACGCTCCCGCGAACTGAATCGCCACGTCGCGCACGGCGCGGGCCCTGAGCTCGTCGACCGCCTCGGTGGCGACGAGTCGACCGTCGCGGATGATCGCGACGCGATCGCA
>JBBQMI010000413.1:0-2625 GCA_038328825.1 Acidimicrobiia bacterium
GGGGTCCCGCTCCCGGCACCCTTGTAGACGCTCAGTGCCCGCTCCCGGAGGAGGCCCCGCAGCCTCGTCGTCTCCACCTTCGCCGCATCGATCCGCGCCTGCGCATCGTCGCGGGCCGCCGTCGCCTGCTCGAGTCGGTAGCGCGCACCGTTCGCTTCTTCGGAGAGCGCATCGATCTTGCGGCCGTTGGCGTCGATCTGGGCTTGGAGCCGAGCCGCCTCCGCCTGCTTGTCGTCGATGGGCGCGGCACCGGCCGCCCCGATCGGAATCGCAGCTGACGCGAGCAGCACGGCAACGAGGATGGGTACCAGCCGGATGGGCCGGAGGTTCATGTGGGGACTTCCTTTGGCTGGGGTGACGGCCGCGGTGGTCCTTGCTGAACACGGTCCTGTGACGGTGCTCTTCTCTTCATCGGCGCGCACCAACCCGAGTGCTGTACCGGCGATGTGAGGACCTTAGGGGAACGCCCGCGCCGTTTGCAACTACACCGTGTCGGAGGACTCGCTGGTCGTTGGTTGCAGACTGACCCTTCGCAGCAGTTGCGCGTTGAGAGCGACGACGATGGTCGAGAGACTCATGAGTACCGCACCGGCGGCCGGGGGAAGCGTGATACCAGCCCAGGTGAACGCGCCTGCCGCAAGTGGAATGGCGACGATGTTGTAACCGGCCGCCCACGCGAGGTTCTGCACCATCTTTCGGTACGAAGCACGGGAAAGGCGAATGACCGCGGCGGCGCCACGGGGATCCGAGGACGCGAGCACGACGCCGGCGGACTCGATCGCCACATCGGTTCCGGCGCCGATCGCGATGCCGACATCTGCGCGGGCGAGCGCGGGTGCGTCGTTGACGCCGTCGCCCACCATCGCCACCGCGAGCCCGCGCTCCTGGAGGTCGGTGACCGCGCGGTCCTTGTCTTCCGGGAGAACTTCGGCGAACACCTCGTCGACACCGACCTGGGCTCCCACCGCGTCGGCGACCGAGCGCGCGTCTCCGGTGATCATCACGACGCTCCGCACGCCGAGGGCATGGAGCTCCTCGACCGCACCGGCGGCTTCGACGCGGACCTCGTCCTCGAGCGCCAACGCGCCGAGCACACGATCGTCGGCAACGACGTACAACACGGAAGCGCCACGGCCGCTCCATGCCGACACCGAGTCGGCAAGATCGGCCGGTACCGAGAGTCCTCGTTCTCGCAGCAGCACGGGACCGCCGAGCGCGTAGTTCATGCCATCGATCGCGGCCTCGACGCCCCGCCCGGTGAGCGACCTGAAACCCGTTGCCGTCGCGACCTCACCGCGTTCTCTTGCCCTCGCGACGATCGCCTTTGCGAGCGGGTGTTCACTGTCGCGTTCGATCCCACCGGCGAGTCGCAGCAACTCGTAGTCGGCGATGCCAGCCCCCGCAACGCCGGTGACGACGTGTTGGCCTCGCGTCAACGTGCCGGTCTTGTCGAACATGACCGCCTGGATGCTCCGCATCCGTTCGAGCGCGAGCCGGTCCTTGATCAAGATGCCGTTCCGAGCCGCGATCGCCGTCGAGAGCGCGATCACGAGCGGAATCGCGAGGCCGAGCGCGTGTGGGCACGCGATCACGAGGACGGTCACGGTGTTCTCGACCGCCCGGTTCACATCACCGAGCGACGCCCAGACGATGAACGTCAGGACGGCAGATCCGAGCGCGACGTAGAACAGCAACGCGGCGAACCGGTCGGCGATCGCCTGGGCCCTGCTTCGACTCGACTGCGCCTCGGCGACCAGACGCTGGATCCCCGCGAGCGCGGTGTCGTCACCGACCGCAGAGACCTGCACGCGGATCGAGGAATCCGTGGCTACGGTCCCGGCCACGACCCGGTCTCCCGCTCGTTTGACGACCGGTCGCGACTCCCCCGTGATCATCGACTCGTCGAGCTCGGCTTCACCTTCGACGACGGAGCCGTCGGCCGGCACGCGCGCGCCGGGCCTCACCAACACGAGGTCGCCGGTACGGAGCTCCTCGAGCTTCACCGATTCGACCTGCCCGTCGGCACCGATCCGTTCCGCGTCATCCGGAAGGAGCTCGGCCAACGCGGCGAGCGCGCCCTGGGCCTGGCCGATCGCTTTCATCTCCTGCCAGTGACCGAGCAGCATGATCGTGACCAGCGCCGCGAGCTCCCACCAGAACTCGAGGTCGAACCACCCGAGACTCGACGCCATCGAGGCCGTCCACGCCACGGTGATCGCCATCGAGATGAGCAACATCATCCCGGGAGCACGATCCCGAAGCTCGGTCACAGCGCCGACCAGGAAGGGCCAGCCGCCCCACACGAAGATGAACGTGCCGAGCACCGGTCCGACCCACGCCACCCCATCCAGGTGGTAGCCGAGCCAGTCCATGACCATCCCGCTCGTGAAGACGACCGGGATCGTCAACGCGAACGTCAGCCAGAAGCGCCGCCGGAACTTCTCCGGATCGTGTCCGGCATGCTTGTCGTGGCCGCTGAGATCACCAGCGTGCATTCCTTCATGGCCGGCGTGCTTCTCGTGCTCGATCCGCGTCATCGAGACCTCCTCGCGATCACGAGCTCGCGGGCCCATCGGTGTCGGCATCTTATACCCCCGGAGGGTATGAGATGGGCAGCCTTGCTCA
>JBBQMI010000414.1:0-2617 GCA_038328825.1 Acidimicrobiia bacterium
AGGAACGGGCTCGTCAAGAGCAGCGCCACGAGCTTGTCCCACTGCTCCTCGGGGAACTCGCGCACCGGCGCCACGTGCTGGAAGCCCGCGTTCGCGACGACGGCGTCGAGGCGACCGTAGCGCTCGAGCGCGGCGTCGACGACAGCGCGGTTCCCCTGGCGCGTGGCGAGGTCGCCGTCCTCGACGTCGACGGCGACTCGGCCGCAGTCGTGGCCGAGGAGATCGACGGCCACGCCTACGCAGTCGACGTCACCGACTTCGACGGACTCGAGTCGGCCCTCCAGGACGCCGCCGAGGCCATGGGCGGCTTGTCGCTGCTCTTCAACAACGCCGGCACGGGCACGATCGGCCACATCCACGAGACCGCGCTCGACGAGTGGTCCCGACTCATCGCCGTCAATCTCACCGGCGTCTTCCACGGCTTCCGCGCCGGCGTGCCGTTGATCCGCGCGAGTGGGGGCGGCGCGATCGTGAGCACGTCGTCGATCAGCGGGACCCGGCCCGCGGCGGGCGAGGCCGCGTACTCCGCCGCGAAGGCCGGTGTCGCGGCCATGACCGCGAACGCCGCCCTCGAGTACGGGCCCGACATCCGCGTGAACGCCGTCGCCCCCGGCATGATCCGCACCGCGCTCACCGCCCCGCTCCTCGGCGGGATCCCCGAGCTCCAGGAGCGCTACGAGCGCACCACGCCCGTCGGCCGCATCGGCGAACCCGAGGACATCGCCGATGTCGTCGTGTTCCTCTGCTCCGACCAGGCCCGATTCATCACCGGCCAGAACATCGTGATCGACGGCGGCATGACCCTCCACGGATCCGGCATCGACGGAGTCCTCGACGAGGTCAAGAAGCTCCTCGGCACCACCTGAACCGGGCCTGACCGCGGTCCCGGCCCGGCCCGGCCAACCGAGAAGCTCTGGCGTCGCAAACGCATCAGGACTGAGGGTTCTGCGACGCCAAAGCGCTGGGTGGGTCGGTTGTTCCGCGGTTCAGGCGAGCATGCGGTCGAGGTTGCGGTGAAGGTTGACGATCCGGGCTTCCTCGCCGCTCAGCGTCATGTGGGTGAAGCCGGGTTGGTGGAGGCCACGCTGCACCCGCTGGAGGGTGGCGACGTCCTGGTCGATCACCAGTCCGAACGGGACCTCGCCGGGCTCGAGGGTGAGATCGGTAGGACGGGTCCGCGGCGCGCCGGGCGCCTTCCGCTCGAAGGCGAACATGTCGAAGATGCAGTCGTCGGGGGTGTCACCCGGACGCGACTTCGCCACCTGGAGCAGGTCGGGGAACGCGATGATCGTCGTGTTCGGGAACAGGTTGTACTGCTGCATGTTCAGGATCCGGTCGACGTCGAGTCCACCGAGATCGACGCCCTGCTCCGCCGCGGTCGCGACCACGCGGGCGGCGAGCACGTCACGCACCGATCCACCCGGAGGTGGGTCGGGCACCGGACCGGGTTCGGCGTCGAGCGCGAGGCCGATGCGGGTGCCCATCACCTGCACGAACGCGTCCCACGTCTCCTGCGGCGTCGCACCACCGCGCAGGCGTGGGCTGGCCACGCCGTAGGGCTGCTCGAGCTTGCCGTGACGGTCCCAGAGGTGCTGGGGCGAGTTCACGTCGTCGGTCATCGGCAACATTTCGCGGTGGATGCCCTGCACGTGGTACGTCTCGCTGAAACCGTCGATCGCCGCCTTCCAGTTGCACGGCAGCCGCAGCGCGATGTTGTAGGTGCAGTGGAAGTCGTCGAGACCCATCCACGCGCTGTCGGCCGGCACACCCTCGAGGAACGCGTCGAGCGGTTCGGCGTCGGGATCGGGGTCGGCGTTCACGAACACGAGCGGCCCCCACGTGCCGACCCGCGCCGGGAGCAAGGGGAAGTCTTCGTTGCGTAACGCACCGAAGCCCTTGCGTGACGGCACCTCGCGCAGCCGGCCGGTGAGGTCCCACGCCCAACGGTGGTACCCGCACCGCAACTCGGTGAGACCGCCGCCCGCGCCTTCGCAGAGCGTGTTGCCGCGGTGCCGGCAGACGTTCTGGAACGCGCGCAACTCACCGTCGTTGCCGCGCACGATCACGATCGACAGCCAACCGACGCAGTACTCGAAGTAGTCGCCGGGCTCGTCCAGATGGTCGACGGTGCACGCCACCTGCCAGACGCGCGGCCAGAGCCGTTCGTGCTCCCGCGCCGCCCACTCCGGCGAGGTGTACCGCTCAGCCGGGATCCGCACCGGCTCTTCGACCGCGGTGACGCTCGCGATCGTGCGACCAACCGGTGCATCGTCGGCCAGGACCCTTCCGAACTCTTCCGCCGACCGGACCATCGCTTCCCCCTCGATTCGGTCTCGGCCCAGACTACCGACAGGCTTCGACTAGTGGTATTCTGCCCACTATGGCGTTCATCGTCGCGCGTCCGAAGCTCCGCTTCGAGATCAGGGAATCTGTCGTCACGCCCCCCGGACCCCGGGCACGGACCCTCGCGACGTTCCAGGTGCTGTCCGACGACGTGCTCGACCACGCGGCGAGCCGGGCGCGCCGGCCCTTCGACCGGGCCCGGGTCCAGGCCCGTGCGGCCGAGCTCCGGGTCCCCCCCGCCGGGGGCTCTGCGAGCCGCGCCGCCCGGGATCTC
>JBBQMI010000415.1:0-2616 GCA_038328825.1 Acidimicrobiia bacterium
GAGATCCGTGAGGTGATCGAACACTTCGCCCGCTCGGCGACTCACGCGCGCGACGGCGGGTTCGACGGTATCGAGATCCACGCCGCGCACGGCTACCTCATCCACGAGTTCCTGTCACCGAAGACCAACCTGCGCACCGACGCGTACGGCGGGCCATCACTCGAGGGGCGGATGCGGCTCGTCGAAGATATCCTGGAGTCGGTGCGCGCCGCGGTCGGCGACGAGCTGGTGGTCGGCGTGCGCCTCGTGGGCGACGAGGAGACCCGCGACGGCAGCGGCCTCGGACCCGACGACTGCGCCGACATCGCGGGCCGACTGGCCGCGGCCGGGCTCGTCGACTTCGTGGACGTGAGCGTCGGCACCTCCGGTGCGGGGATGGTGAGGCCGATGTACGCGCCGCACCTGCTCGGTGTGGCCGCGACCGCGATCGTGAAGAAGGCCGTCCCGGACGTTCCGGTGTTCGCGGTGCACCGGATCCTCACGCCCGAGGAGGCCGAAGGGATCCTCGAACGCGGTGAGGCCGACGCGATCACGCTCGTACGCGCGTTGATCGCCGATCCCGAATGGGCCGAGAAGGCGCGGACCGGTCGAGCCGACGAAATCCGTCGGTGCACCGGCTGCAACCAGGGTTGCTACGGGAACCTCACCCAGGGCTATCCGATCACGTGCGTGACGAACCCCGCCGTCGGACGCGAGCGCGAGCTCGGAGCCGGAACCCTCGCACCGGCCGCGACTTCGAAGCGGGTCGTGGTCGTCGGTGGCGGGCCGGCCGGGCTCGAGGCGGCCTGGGTGGCGGCGGCACGTGGCCACGCGGTCACGCTGCTCGAACGAGCCGACGAGCTCGGCGGCAAGATCCGGCTCGCACAGCTCCTCCCGGGCCGCGCCGAGATCGCCGACTTCGCCGACTGGCGCGCCGCGGAGTGCGTCCGCCGGGGGGTCGACATCCGGCTCGGTGTGGACGCCGACGTCGACGCGATCCTCGCGCTCGAACCCGACGCGGTCATCGTCGCGACGGGGGGCCGGGCGACGACCGACACGCCGTCGAAGTCACACCCGTTCCCGATCGCCGGCGCCGACCAACCGTGGGTGATCGACCACGAGACTGCGGTGCGCGACGCCGCACAGCTCGGGCCGCGCGTCGTGATCCTCGACGCGATCGGTCACATCGAGGCCGTCGGCCTCGGTCACCTGCTCGCGGCGGCGGGGCTCGAGGTCGTGTGCGCGAGTCCGACGGCGACGCCGCTCCTCCTCGACGCCGAGACGATGCAGAAGGCACTTCCCCGGGCCGTCCGTGCGGGGATGCAGTGGCGGCCGAACACCGCAGTCGTCGGCATCGGCGACCACGAGGTCACGCTCGTCGACGTGCTCTCCCACGCGATCGAGACCGTCGGAGCCGATCAGGTCGTGATCCGCACGCACGGCGTCCCCGACGACCGGCTGTTCCGGGAGCTCGACGGCCGAGTGCCCGAGGTGATCCGCGTCGGCGACGCGGTCGCGGTCCGACCGGTCGATCGGGCCGTGTTCGACGGCCACGTCGCCGCGCGCGCCCTCTGAGAGCGGCTTCTGCCGCTACTTCTTCAGCGACTCGATCAGGCGGTCGGTCTGGGCCTGCTGCTCGTAGGAGAGGCGGGCGAGCCAGAACCGGAGGAAGCCCGCGATCGAGTACCGGACGAACAACGCCGATCCGACCACGGCGGCGGTCAGCCCTCCGAGGCCCATGGCGAGCGCATCGGTCTGCGAGAGCGGGTTCGACGTGCCGTGCGACATCGGATACGCGAGCCCCGCGAAGACGAGGCCGGCGACCATCAACACGATGCCGATCCGCAACCAGATGCGGTCGCGGCCGGTCGCGGGATCGCGCACGTGCATGTCGGCGATCTCCTGTTTGAACTCCTGCACCCGCTCGCGACTCTCGATCATCGGATCTCCACTCACCCCGCTCTGAGATTCGGCTGTTGCCCCCGGCTCCCTCGGAATCGTCATCCGCCGAGATAGGCCTTCGACAAATGGGCCTCCAGTTCATCGGGCCGACCCACTTGCTCGATCCGACCGTGCACCATGATGGCCGCGTAGTCGGCCACACCCAAGACGGTGCTGGCGAACTGCTCCACAACGAGGATCGAGACACCCTCGCGGGCGACTTGGGCCACCATCTCGTAGAGCTCGGCCACGATGATCGGTGCCAGACCCATCGACAGCTCGTCGAGGATCAGCAGCGCGGGCTCGGTCGCCATCCCGCGCGCCATCGCCAGCATCTGCTGCTCGCCACCCGACAAGGTCCCCGCGGTCTGCGTTCGTCGCTCCTGCAACCGGGGGAACCGGGCGTAGGCGACTTCCTCGATCTCGGAGAGGCTCCGCCCGACGTAGGTCATCATCCGCAGGTTCTCCCGGACGGTCAGGTTCGGGAAGATCCCGCGGCCCTCGGGGATCATGCAGAGACCGTGACGGGCGAGCTCCTCGGGCCTGGCGCCGTTGACCCGGCGCCCGGCGATGAGCACGTCGCCCGCACTCGGGGGATGGAGGCCCGCCGCGACCCGCAACGTGGTGCTCTTGCCCGCCCCGTTGGGGCCGAGGAGCGCGACGACGCTGCCCTCCGGTACCTCGAGATCCACGCCG
>JBBQMI010000416.1:0-2615 GCA_038328825.1 Acidimicrobiia bacterium
TCGGACCGCCTCTCGTCGGTGATCCTGTGGGGGCCGCCGGGGACCGGCAAGACCACCATCGCCCGTCTCATCGCGGGCGCGACCGCGAAGGCGTTCGAGCCGCTCAGTGCGGTGTCGGCCGGGGTGAAGGACGTCCGGGAGGTCGTGCAGCGGGCGCGGGAGCGGCTGGGCGAACAGGGACGCGGCACGATCCTGTTCCTCGACGAGGTGCACCGCTTCAACCGCACCCAACAGGACGCCCTCCTCCCGCACGTCGAGGAGGGGCTGATCGTGCTCGTGGGCGCGACCACGGAGAACCCGTTCTTCTCGTTGACCGCGCCGCTGCTCAGCCGCTCGACGCTGTTCCGCCTCGAACCGGTCGATCACGACGCTCTGCGCATGTTGTTCGAGCGCGCGCTCGCCGAACCGGGACGCGGGCTCGGCGACGACGATCTCACGATCGCACCCGATGCCCTCGAGCACCTCGTCGACCGCGCCGAGGGCGACGCCCGCCACGGGCTCACGTCGCTCGAGGTCGCCGCCGGCCTCGCGGTCGAGGCCGGCCGCCACGAGATCACGCTGCCCGATGCCGAGGCCGCCCTGGCCATGCGGGCCCTGCGCTACGGCGACGACGAGCACTACGACGTGATCTCCGCGTTCATCAAGAGCATCCGGGGCTCCGACCCCGACGCCGGCCTCTACTGGCTGGCCCGGATGCTCGACGCCGGCGAAGACGCCCGCTTCATCGCCCGCCGCCTCGTGATCCTGGCGTCGGAAGACGTCGGGCTCGCCGACTCCAACGGGCTGGTCGTAGCCGATGCGGCCGCCCGGGCGGTCGAGTTCGTGGGCCTCCCCGAGGCCCAGCTCAACCTCGCCCACGCCGTCGTGTACCTCGCGCGGGCGCCGAAATCGAACTCGGTCACGAACGCGCTCGGTGCGGCGTTCGCCGATGTGCGCGACCGCGCTGCCAGCGGGGTGCCGAATCATCTGCGCGACTCGCACTACCCGGGCGCGCAGGCCTTGGGTCACGGGGAGGGCTACCGGTATCCTCACGACGATCCCAGCGGGTGGGTCGCTCAGGAGCACCGCCCGCCCGAGGTCGCCGGTCACCGCTACTGGATCCCCAGCGGGCACGGACGCGACGCCGGCCCGACCAAGACCAGCCCCCCGAACCAGAGCGAACACGAGGAGAACGATGAGCGCGAGTGATTGGGCCGCCGCGACGCTGGGCGTCGCCGTGGCCGTCCTCACCGGAGGGTTGCTCGTCGTCCTCGTGCTGCTCACCGCGACCCTGCGGAGCCTGCAACGGTCGATCGACGAGCTGCGGGTCGAGAGCATCGCCGCCGTCGACGAGATGCGCGCCCTCGCGCGTGAGGCCGCAGGAGAGGTCGACCGCGTCGGTGCGGTGCTCGACGCCGCCGACATGGTCGGCCAGCGGCTCGACGGCGCGTCGCGGCTCGCGGCTCGCACGGTGTCGAGCCCGGTGGTGAAAGCGCTCGCGATCGGCACGGGGACGAAGCGCGCGGTCCGGCGCATGCGCAACGGCGAGCGCGACCATGCGCCCGAGACCGCCGTCCGTCGATGAGTCGGCGAGGGTAGGGGAGCCGACCATGTTCAAGCGGGTGCGTTGGGTCGCGGTGGGCTTCGGGGCCGGGATCGGGGCGTCGGTGTATGCCTACCGGTCGGCCCGTCGGACGATCGACCGGCACACCACGCCGGAGCTGCGTGACGCCGGCCGGAAGGCGAATGCGTTCCGCCGCGACCTGCAGGCGGCGGTCTCGGAGGGACGGGTGGCGATGCACGAGCGCGAAGACGAGCTCAACGCCAAGATCGGCAAAGGCCAGATCTCGAACGGCCCGGCCTCGAACGGCCAGGCCTCGAACGGCCGGATCTCGAACGGGAGCCACGCCGAGCGGCCGTAGACTGGGGGGCGTGCCCAGCCCACCGACGCGCATGACCGCCGACGCACTTCGGGTCGCGTTCCTCGACTTCTTCGCGCAGCGGGGTCACACGGTGGTGCCGTCGGCGAGCACCGTGCCGGTCGACGCCAGCCTGCTGTTCACCAACGCGGGCATGGTTCCGTTCAAGCCTTACTTCGTGGGCGACGAGACGCCGTCGTACCGGCGGGCGGTGTCGGTCCAGAAGTGCGTGCGGGCCGGGGGCAAGCACAACGACCTCGACGAAGTGGGGCGCACGAACCGCCACTTCACGTTCTTCGAGATGCTCGGCAACTTCAGCTTCGGCGACTACTTCAAGGCCGAGGCGATCCCGTGGGCCTGGGAGCTGATCACAGGAGTGTTCGGGCTCGATCCCGACCGCCTCTGGGTCACGGTCCACGAGCACGACGACGAAGCCGCGGCGATCTGGCGCGACACCGTGGGCCTCGACCCAGAACGCATCCAGCGCCTCGGCGACGACACCAACTTCTGGCGCATGGCCGACACCGGGCCGTGCGGACCCAACTCCGAGATCTTCTGGGACCTCGGCCCCGACCACGGTCCCGGCGGCGGGCCCGCGGTGAACGAGGACCGGTTCGTCGAGATCTGGAACCTCGTGTTCATGCAGTTCGACGAGCGGGCCGATGGGGAGCTCGTGCCGCTGCCCGCGCCGAGCATCGACACCGGCGCCGGGTTCGA
>JBBQMI010000417.1:0-2593 GCA_038328825.1 Acidimicrobiia bacterium
GTCGTCGTCGCTCCCACAGGCGACCGCCACGAGGAGGAGCGCGCAGACGATCGCGCTGAGGCGCAGGCTTCGGGTGAGATGCATGGGTGACCATCCGGGTTCAACGCCGAATCGGGCGGAACCCTATCTACGCGCCCCGACGGGGCCGCGAATAGGGTTCGACGGCCACGCACCTCCACCCCTCGCAACCCGGGAGCCCCCGTTGCTGATCCTGGTCCTGCTCGCGTTCGGAATGCTCATCGGCTGGCTCGCCCAGCTGTTCCTCGGCCTCGGCACCCGGCCGAACGGCCAGTCGCTGGCCGCCGGAATCCTCGGGTCGTTCGTCGGCGGCCTCCTCCTCAGCCTCCTCGCCGGCGACGGACTCGCGCTGCGACCGAGCGGCTTCATCGGCTCGTTCGTCGGCGCGGTGATCGTGCTCGCCGTGTGGAACCTGGCGTTCCACCCCGCCAGTCAGTAGCGCGGCGCGCTCAGCCGGTGTGACTCCCGATGAACAGGAACGTCACGGCATACGCGGTGACGACGGCCAGGCCCGCGAAGACGCACTGCAAGAACGTGAGTCCGAGCATCCTTGCTCCTCTGTGTCGGCGACCCTTCGATTGAACCCGGGCCCGCCAGGGCCGCGCGACCCATGCCGGACGCTCCCGGGAGCGAAGGCCTCGAAACCGTGAGCGGGCCTCTACGATGGCGGCAACACGTCGATCCCGATCGCACTCTCGAGGAGTCCCCCCGGATGCCCCTGGCCGCCGCCGCTCACGCCCTGCTCGAAGAGCATCGCCCGCTCACGCGCGACGAGGTCGGCGCCGTGGCCGCGCTGCCGCTCGACGACCTCCCCGACCTGATCGCGCTGGCCCACAAGGTGCGCCTCGCGTACTGCGGGCCCGACGTCGAGCTCGAGAGCCTCATCAACGCCAAGTCGGGTGCGTGCCCCGAAGACTGCGCGTTCTGTTCCCAGTCGTCGCGCTACTCCACCGACATCGACGTCTATCCGCTCCTCCGACTCGACGAGGTGCTCGAAGCGGCTCGCGCCACGCGCGCCGCCGGCGCGACCCAGTTCTGCATCGTGGTCGCCGTGCGCGGTCCGTCGGAGCGCATGCTGAGCCGGGTCATCGAGGTCGTCGACGCGGTCCACGCCGAGACGGGACTCGAGGTCGCGTGCTCGCTCGGTCTGCTCACCGAGGACCAGGCGCAGCGCCTCGCCGCCGCAGGCGTGCGTCGTTACAACCACAACCTCGAAGCGCCGCGTGCGTTGTTCCCGTCGATCGTCACGACCCACACCTACGACGACCGGGTCGCGACCGCTCGCCTCGCGGTTGCCGCGGGAATGGAACTCTGCTGCGGCGGGATCCTCGGCATGGGCGAGACGCTCGAACAGCGCGTCGACTTCGCGTTCGAGCTCGCCGAGCTCGACCCGTGCGAGGTGCCGATCAACTTCCTGCTGCCAACGGGCACACCCCTCGGCGATCAGCGGATGATCACCCCGCGCGAGGCCATCCAGTCGATCGCACTCTTCCGGCTCGTGCTGCCGGGCGCGTGGCTCCGCCTCGCCGGTGGTCGTGAGTTCGTCCTCGGCGAGCTCCAGGCGATGGGCCTGCTCGCCGGCGCGAACGCGCTGATCGTCGGGAACTACCTCACGTCGTCGGGTCGACCGCCCGAGGAAGACCACGCGCTCCTCGAAGCGCTCGGGATGCCCGTCGCCGATGGACCCGGTGAGGGTCGCTACGTGATCGACGGCGACGGCGCCCACGCCCGACCGGCGCGGCGACCCGGGATCCCCTTGCGGGTCGAATGACCGAGCCTCGGTGATCCGCTTCGTGACGGGCACCTCCGTCGGTGTCGGCAAGACCGTCGCCATCGCGGTGCTCGCCCGTCGTGACGTCGAGGCCGGCAAGCGGGTCGCGTACCTGAAGCCGGTCGAGACCGGTTCCGGTCCCGAAGACATCGGCGACGCCGCGTTCATCGCCGACACGGTCGGCATCCCCACCCACGAGGCCCTGCGCTTCTCCGCGCGGCTCGACCCCGCGCTGGCCGCCGAGCAGGCCGCGGTGTCGATCGGCCTCGACTGGTTGGTCGACCTCGCCCGAGCGCACGCGTCGGCGGTCGACGTCTTGTATGTCGAAGGCAACGGCGGCCTGTTCTCGGCGCTGTCGGGCGAGCACACCAGCAGTGAGCTCGCACAACGACTCGGTGCGGATCTCGTGGTGGTGACGCGGACGGGACCCGGGGTCCTGAACGAGGTCGGGCTCACCGTCGAAGTCGCAAAGAGTCGACAGCTCTACGTCGCCGGGCTCGTCGTGAACCACTTCCCCGTGAATCCGGGCGCGATCGAGGACGCCGTCCTCGCCCGGCTCCGTCGGAGCGCACCCGTGCTCGGCCTCATCGCCGAGACCGAGGGCCTCGACACCGCCGCCGTTCCCCCGCACGACTTCGCCCTCGACTTCGTCACCGACGCAGACGCCGACTGAACCCTCGGGACCCTTCAGTCGGTGAGGTGGGCGGTCTCGTTGAAGCCGGCGAGAAGGGGGGCGCCGCCGCCGGGGCGTCGATCGTCGCGGGAGATCGACCCAAGGTTCAGGTGCATGCGCCACGTGACGTC
>JBBQMI010000418.1:0-2592 GCA_038328825.1 Acidimicrobiia bacterium
CGGCGCGGAGATGCACCCATTCCGAGGGTGGCAGGTAGTGCAGGCTCGTACCTTCGTCGCGCCACGCTCGCTCGACGAGCATGAAGTACGGGGGAGTACCGAGCTCGACGATCCGTCCCGCCGACGTCACCGACACGATCAAGCGGCATCCGGAGGCGTGCAGCTCCTCGGCGACGAGCACGGCGTAGGGGGCGCCCACGGCGCACGGCACGATCCCGATCTCGCGTTCGCCCGCCTCCGTGCACCAGAGCTCGGAGTGGTAGCACGCCCAGCCGGGGTGTCTGACCGCGTCGCCGCGCCCACGGAGGTGCCGGACGACGTCGCCGTCGGGATCGAGCAGGCACACCTCGGGAACGTCGCGATCAGGGAGGTGGCGTTGCCGTCGGGCCTCGCGCAGCAGCTTGTCGACCTGGAACACCGAAGGCTGGTCGTAGGCCTTCGGTCGAAGGAGGGGTGGCTGGTCGTGCGCCATGACGTCCGATCACGTGGACCCGGGGAGGTCGGACGGTGACCATACCCGCCGCACCCGCCGCCGGGAGCTCGTTGGCTCAGGACGTCAACGCTCGGTCGACACCACGCGGATGACCCCATCGTCGGCGAGCCAGATGTCGTTGCCACTCTCGCTCGTCGCGGCGCCCGTCGCGCACGGCGCGTCATCGCCGAAACCCGGCGCGGCCTGGGCGCGGCCCCGCTCGACTCGGTACGCGAGCGTGCGGCCCCGGGCGAAGCCGCAGACCACGAGGGTCCGGTCGGTCGCGGTGGTCAGCGCCGAGGGCACGGTGTTGGTCGGAAGTGTGGTGACGTGGGTCGGGCGACCGCGTTGGTCGCCGCGTGCGAGTCGTTCGCCCCGTTCACCGGGCACGTTGTCGGCGACCCACAGGTCACCCTCGGCCGTCAGCGTGAATGCGAACGGGTTGTTCCAGCCCTTCGAGAGCACCTCGGGGCGTTGGTCGGCGCGGCCGTCGGGATCGAGCAACAGGAGTTTGCCGTTGGGAGTGTCGGGGTTTGCGACCTCGGCGCGCTGCTCGAGATCACCGACGCCGAGGATCAACCGACCGCGCGTTTCGTCGTAGAGCAGGTGGCCGCCGTTGGCGAGCCGGCTGCTCGGCGGGCCCTGCCACACGACGCGCGGAGTCGGTGACAGCTCGGCGACCTCGAGTGCCAACGGTTCGTCGGCCCTGGTGGAGGCACCGAAGATCCGGCCGCGTCCGTCGATCGCGAGCCCGAGCAGGCCGCGTTGACCCTCGGTCGACACCGCAACCGTTGCGACGGGTTCCGCAGTGAGCGTCCCGTTTCGATCGACCTGCCGCACGCGCCCGGTGAGCCGCTCGGCGTAGAGGAACCCACCGTCGGGTGTGGGCGTGAGTGCTACCGGGAAGCGCGCCCGTGCGACCACGACCCGTGCGGTGCCGTCGGGACCGTCGCCGCCACCCGCGGCACAGCCCGCTCCGACCAAGACGACCGCACCGGCCAGCGCGGCCCACCGGACGAAATGCATCACCATCGCGGGACGCGTGCTCGAACCCGGCTTCGTCACCGCCCGACACTAGCGAGCACCGACGGTTCGGCATCTCGCGGGCCCGTGGCGATCACTTCACAGGTTGCTCACACTCGCGCTTCATGATCGGTGCATGCGCGGACATCGGGTGGGGATCGTGGTCGGTATCGTGGCGTTGCTGGCGGCGACGGTGGTGGCGTGCGTGCCGCCTCCACCGCCAGTGAGCTGCAAGGGAACCGGAACGGTCACGCACCGTGATCTGCGGTACGCGCAGAGCCCGGACGTGGCTCCGGCGCTCCAGTCGCTCGACCTCTACGTCCCGACCCGGCCGGCCTCGTGTGGCCCCGCCCCGCTCGTCGCGTACGTGCACGGTGGCGGGTTCCGAATCGGCGACAAGTCGAACAACGTTGCTGACAAGATCAAGCTGTTCAACGACGAGGGCTGGGCCTTCACGAGCATCGAGTACCGGCTGTACGGCAATCCCGGCGCCGGGCCGACGAACGGTGCGTATCCCGCGCAGCAACAGGATCTCGCGAGTGCGCTCGGCTACGTGAAGACGAACGCGGCGCAGTACCGGATCGACCCGCACCGGATGATGCTCACCGGCCACTCCGCAGGTGCGTTCCTGGTGGCGTTGGAGTCGACCGACCTCAGCTTCGTGCAGGCCGCGGGCTTGGCGTCCGACGACATCATCTGCACCGCGCCGCTCGACACGGAGACGTTCGACGTGAGTGCTCAGATCGCCGGCGGCGGGAGCCAGGAGCTCGTGTACCGCGCCGTGTTCGGCAACGACCCCGCGGTGTGGGATCAGGCATCACCGATCAAGAACGTCTCGCCCGGCAAGGGCATCGGATCGTTCCTGATGTTCACGCAGGGCAGCGCGATCCGCCTCGCCGGAAACCTCCAGTTCGAGACCGCGCTGCAGCAGGCCGGGATCGCCGCCGACGTGGTGCGAGCCGACCCGCTCGACCACGCGGGGGTCAACGACGCAGTGGGTAAGCCCGGCGACACGATCGTCACCCCACCCCTGATGGACTTCTTCCGCCGCTGTGTTGGGTCCTGATGGTGGTCCGCGGGCCCGCTCCTGCTCTTGG
>JBBQMI010000419.1:0-2579 GCA_038328825.1 Acidimicrobiia bacterium
GGTCGCTCGGCGAGCTCGCTGTCGACGTGCTCGGAGCCGACGGCATGATCGCCGACGGGATCCCGGCCAACGGCACGCCCGACGCGCGCGGTCCCTACGAGCTGACCGCCGAGCAACGACTCCTCCTGTGGACGCGGGCCGACACCATCTACGGCGGGTCGAACCAGGTGCAGCGCAACATCATCGGCGAACGGGCCCTTGGCCTCCCGCCCGAACCGAAGGTCACGACATGAGCAGCCCGCAACCGCCCGCGTATCCCGAGGGCAAGAAGTTGCTCGACGGCCGGACCGTGCTCGTGACCGCGGCGGCGGGAACGGGGATCGGCTTCGCCACCGCGCAGCGGTGCGCGGAGGAGGGCGCGCGCCTGGTGGTGAGCGACGCGCACGAGCGTCGCCTCGGCGAGACCGCGGAGAAGCTCGGCGACGTCGTCGTGGCCGCGGTGCCGTGCGACGTGACCGACGAGGACCAGGTCCAGCGGCTGTTCGCCCTGGCCGAGGCCGCGACCGGAGGACTCGACGTCGTCGTGAACAACGCGGGCCTGGGCGGTCAGGTCGAGCTCGTCGACATGACCGACGAGCAGTGGACGAAGGTGCTCGACGTCACGCTCAACGGCACCTTCCGGTGCATGCGCGCCGCGTTGCGGCTCATGACCGCCCGCGGTTCGGGTTCCATCGTGAACAACGCGTCGGTGCTCGGCTGGAGGGCCCAGGCCGGCCAAGCGCACTACGCCGCGGCCAAAGCGGGGGTGATGGCGCTCACGCGGTGCGCAGCGATCGAAGCCGCGCCGTCGGGTGTGCGCGTGAACGCGGTCGCGCCCAGCATCGCGATGCACCCGTTCCTCGCCAAGGCGAGCAGCGAGGAGCTCCTCACCGAGCTCACCGCGCGCGAGGCGTTCGGGCGCGCCGCCGAACCGTGGGAGGTCGCGAACGTGATCGTGTTCCTTGCGAGCGACTACTCGTCGTACATGACCGGCGAGGTCCTCTCCGTGTCGAGTCAGCACCCCTGATGGTCGCCAAGGAGAGTCTCGGCGCAACGGGAACGCCGTTCACGATCCCGCTCGAGCAGGGCAAGATCCGCGAGTACGCGACCGCGACCGGCTCGGCCCACCCCGAGTACGTCGACGTCGACGATCCGGTGATCCCTGCGCACTTCCTCACCACGACGTTCTTCTGGGAGGGCGACACCGGGAACCCGTGGGACCGCGTGGAGATGTCGCAGCAACGGGGGATGCACGCCGAGCAGGAGTACGTCTTCCACGGCGAACCGCCCCGCGCCGGCACCAAGCTCACGGCGACGAGCCGGATCGACAAGATCTACGAGAAGCAGAGCCGCAGCGGCGGCTCGCTCACCTTCGTCGAGATGGTCACCGAGTTCCGTGATCCCGACGGCGCCCTGGTCGCCGAAGCGAAGATGACCGCGGTGGAGACGGGTGCGACGGATGGGGGCGAGGCGTGACCGTGCCGCTCCCGTCTCCCCCGCCACCGCTCGTGTTCGGCCCGATCACCCGGACCGACATCGTGCGGTACCAGGGCGCTTCGGGCGACTTCCAACCCATCCACCACGACGAACCGTTCGCGCGGGAAGCCGGCTACGACGCCCCCCTCGTCATCGGGATGCTGCCCGCCGGCCTCCTCACGACCTGGGCGACCGACTGGCTCGGCCCGGCCAACGTGCGCCGCTCACGCGTGCGCTGGACCGAACGCGTCTGGCCCGGCGACACGCTCACGGTGGACGGCACCGTCGAACAGGAGTACGAAGACGACGGGCAGCGGCGCGTCGACCTCGCGCTCCAGGCGACGAATCAGGAGGGCAGCGTGGTGGTCACGGGTTGGATGACGTTCGTGGTCGTGTAGGCGCGACGTTGAGCTCCGCCGCCAAGCGCGTCCTGGTGGTCCTCGCCGCCGCCCAGTTCCTCATGGTCCTCGACCAGGCCGTGATGAACGTGTCGATCAGTCAGCTCGTCGAGGACTTCCACACCGACGTCACGACGATCCAGGCCGTCATCACCTTCTACTCACTCGTCATGGCCGCGCTCATGATCACGGGCGGCAAGCTCGGCGACCGCTGGGGACGCAAGCGCGCCTTCACGATCGGCATGGTCGTGTACGCCGCGGGTTCGGCGCTCACGGCCGCGTCGTGGACGGTCGGCACCCTCGCGCTCGGCTGGTCGGTGCTCGAGGGCATCGGTGCCGCGCTCGTCCTCCCGGCGATGGTGGCGCTGGTCGCGACGAACTTCGAGGGCCGGGCGCGCGCCGCGGCGTTCGGGGCGCTCGGCGGGGTCGCCGGCGCCGGGATCGCGGTGGGGCCGATCCTCGGCGGGTGGATGACCACGAACCTGAGCTGGCGCTTGGTGTTCGTCGGTGAGGTGATCGTCGCCGGCGGGATCCTCCTCGGCGTCCGGTACCTGACCGACACGGCACGGGAGGGACCGCCGACCGAGGTCGACTGGGTCGGCAGTGGTCTCTCGGCCGCCGGCCTCGGGCTCATCGTGTTCGGCGTGCTGCAGTCGAGCAGCTGGGGCTTCCTCCGGCCGCGGAACTCCCCGATCGAACCGTTCGGGTTCTCGCTCACACCGTTCG
>JBBQMI010000420.1:0-2577 GCA_038328825.1 Acidimicrobiia bacterium
CCGACCGTCCGGCGCGTGAGCTCGCCGAGCAGGAGAAGGTGGAGCTGCGGCTCTACGAGGTCATCTACCAGGTCCTCGACGACGTCAGCAACGCGCTGCTCGGCATGCTCAAGCCCGAGTTCGAAGAGGTCGTCACCGGCGAGGCCGAGGTCCGCGAGATCTTCGGCGTGCCGCGGATCGGAAAGATCGCCGGGTGCTTCGTGCGCCACGGGACGATCACCCGCGGTTCCCAGGTGCGGTTCCTGCGAGACAGCACGGTCATCTGGAAGGGCTCGATCGCCTCGCTGCGGAGGTTCAAGGACGACGTGCGGGAGGTCAGGGAGGGCTTCGAGTGCGGCATCGGACTCGAGAACTACCAGGACCTCAAGCCCGGCGACCTCATCGAGACTTTCGACGTCAAGGAGATCGCGCGCACACTCGGCTGAGTGGGAGTGCGGGGCGCGACACTGGTCCCGTGCATGCTGCCGCGGTGAGCTTCGACCTCCACGTGCCGGAGAGCCGTTCGTTGAAGGCGAAACGGGCGGCGGTGCGCCCGATCGTCGACGGGCTCCGGCACCGCTTCAAGGTGTCGGTCGCCGAGGTCGACCATCAGGACCAGTGGCAGCGGGCGACGATCGGGGTTGCAGTGGTGTCGAGCAGCGACGGGCACCTGCGCGAGGTGCTCGACTCCGTCGAACGCTTCGTCGCCGCCGCACCTTCGGTCGAGCTCCTCGACACCGAGACGACCTACCTCGAGCCGGACGGGCAGCCATGAGCCGGGGCCGCCCGCCGCGCAAGTATCCACGTACCGCGCGGGTCAACGAGGTCGTGCGAGAGGTCCTCGCCGAGGAGATCGAGCGGCTCTCGGATCCGCGTCTCGGCTTCATCACCCTCACCGACGTCGAGGTGAGCCGGGACCTGCGTCACGCGAACGTCTACTACTCGGCGCTCGGCAAGAAAGGGTCGACCCAGACCGACGAGGAGGTCGACGCGACCGCCGCCGCGCTCGTCTCGTCGACGCGTCACCTCCGGTCCGTGCTGAGTCGTGAGGTCCGACTGAAGTACCTTCCCGAGCTGCACTTCAAGGTCGATCCGTCGATCGCCCAGGGTCAGCGGGTCGAGCAGATCCTGCGGGAGCTACGGGAGAAGGACCAGTGAGCGCAACGGAGCCGCCGGATGATGTCGAGGCGGCGCTGGAGCGGGGCGCGGCGTTGATCGGCGACGCCCCGGTCGTCGCGCTGGCGTGCCACGTCAGCCCCGACGGCGACGCGCTCGGCTCGATGCTGGCGCTGCACCACTCGCTGCGCCTGGCCGGGCGCACGAGTGTCGCGTCGTTCCCGAGCCCGTTCATCGTCGCGCCCCACTATCGCGAGCTCCCCGGTCTCGACACCCTCGTCGCTCCGGGCGCGTTCCCGGCCGAACCTGACGTCATGGTCACGTTCGACTGCGGATCGATGGCGCGCCTCGGTGATCTCGAGCCGAACGCGCGGGCCGCGCGTCAACTGATCGTGCTCGACCACCACGTGTCGAACGACCGCTACGGATCGGTGAACGTCATCGACGCGGCCGCGGCCGCGACGGGTGTCGTCGTGCGCCGCCTGATGCAGGTGCTCGGCCTCGAGCTCGCCCACGACGCCGCGGTGTGCCTCTACGCCGCGCTCGTGTGCGACACCGGACGGTTCCAGTACGCCACGACCACCCCTGAGGTGTTCGATCTCGCGCGTGAGCTCGTCGCGTACGACGTCCCCGTCGAGCGGCTGAGCCGGACCCTGTTCGAAGAGCACCGCTTCGCCTACCTCCAGCTCGTCGCCGAGGTCCTCGGCCGGGCCGAGCTGTGCGTCGACGAGCGGTTCGTCTGGACCTCGGTCACCGTCGCCGACCTCGAGCACCACGGCGTCACGATCGACGAGGCCGAAGGGCTCATCGACCTGGTGCGTCGCACCGCGGAAGCCGAGGTCAGCTGCGTCGTGAAGGAGGAGCCGGGCGGCACCGTGCGGGTCAGCCTGCGCTCGCTCGGCGACATCGACGTGTGCCGCTTGGCCGAGGGCGAGGGCGGCGGCGGCCACCGGTTCGCGGCCGGGTTCACGAGTTCGGATTCCATCCCCGATGTGATCGCCCGGATCAAAGCCGCGCTCTGACGTGCTCGACGGGTTGCTCGTGGTCGACAAACCTGCGGGGTGTACGTCGCACGACGTCGTGGCGCGGGTGCGCAAGGCAGCCGGCCAACGCAAGGTCGGTCACGCCGGTACCCTCGACCCCGACGCGACCGGCGTGCTGCTCGTCGGTCTTGGCCGAGCGACGCGCCTCATGCGCTTCCTGTCGATCGAGAGCAAGTCGTACCGCAGCGACGTCGTCTTCGGTGTCGCGACCGACACCCTCGACGCCGCCGGTCGGGTGCTCGACCGCATGCCGATGTCGATCGATCGCGACGCGGTCGTCGCCGCGAGCACGCGGTTCATCGGCGACATCGACCAGGTGCCGCCGATGGTCTCCGCGATCAAGGTCGGCGGTCGTCGCCTCCACGAGATCGCCCGGGCGGGGGAGGAGGTCGAGCGTGCACCCCAACGGGTCCGCATCGACCGCATCGACGTCGAGGCG
>JBBQMI010000421.1:0-2576 GCA_038328825.1 Acidimicrobiia bacterium
CCGTTCGCCGAACGGGGCCGACTCCTCAACGAGGCGATCGACGGCGTGAAGGAGAGCTGGGCCGCCGAGTTCGTCGGCGACGTCGGCCTCAGGCCGCGCCCGGTGCAGCAGCCCCGTCCGCCGATCTGGGTCGGCGGTTCCAAGCCGCCCGCGCTGCGACGGGTCGCGGAACGGGCCGACGGCTGGATCCCGCAGGGCACGCCGCGGACCGAGATGCCCGAGCAGATCGCGTACGTGCTCGCGCACCGAGACGAGACCCGTCCCGGCGCGGAGCTCGAGATCGGCACGATCACCGAGTACCTCTACGTCGGTACGCCCGACTGGGAGGTGCCCGAACCGACGATCACCGGGACGCCCGACGAGATCGCGGCGTCGCTCAACGAGTTCGGCGCGATGGGCGTGTCGCACCTCCAGCTGCGGTTTCGGGCCCGATCGATCGACGAGCTGTGCGATCAGCTCGAGGCGTTCGGCACCCGGGTCGGCCCGAAGCTGGGTCGCTGAGATGCCCTTCCTCACGATGCGCCACGACTTCCGGGCGCCGGCGTTCGGCCCGGCGACACAGTCGGAGATCTACGGCTGTGCGATCGAGCAGTACCGCTGGGCCGACGAGCACGGGTTCGACTTCGCGGTGCTGTCGGAGCACCACGGTCTCGACGACGGATGGATCCCCGCGCCGCTCACGATGGCCGCGGTCGTCGCCGGCGCGACCCAGCGCATCCCGATCCTCGTGAGCGCGCTCATCCTCCCCTTGCACGACCCGGTCCGCATCGCCGAGCAGCTCGTCGTGCTCGACCACGCGAGCGGCGGACGGGTGTGGACCGTCGTCGGCGCCGGGTACCGCCACGAGGAGTTCGAGATGGCGGGCGTCGAGATGAAGGCGCGCGGCAAGCTCGTCGAGGAGTACGCGCGGGTGATGCTCGACGCGTGGACCGGTGAGCCGTTCGAGTGGCGTGGTCGCACGATCACCGTCACGCCGAAGCCGTTCACCCAACCGCATCCGAACCTGCTCGTCGGGGGTGGCACGGAGTACGCGGCCCGACGGGCGGCCCGCCTGCACCTGCCGATGATGCCGATGAACACCGATCCGCAGCTGCAGAGCTGGTACGACGACGAAGCCGCGAAGTCGGGGTACACCGATGGCTTCGTGATGAAGCCCGACGGTCCGACCTTTATCTACGTGACCGACGATCCCGAGAAGGCGTGGGCCGAGATCGGCCGGTACGTGCTCTACGAGGCCCAGACCTACGCGAGCTTCCAGACACCCGGCCAGGTGTCGACGCCGCGCATCGACGCCGAGACGATCGACGACCTGAAGCAGAGCGCGCAGATCGTGGTCGGCACGCCCGAGCAGGTGATCGCGGCGGCGGAGCAGATTCCCGCGACCGGCGCGATGACGTTCAACCCGCTCGCCGGTGGCCTGCCGCCCCACCTGTCGTGGCCGAGCCTCGAGTTGTTCGCGTCGGCCGTGCTCCCACAGATCCGTCCCGCAGCGTAGGTTGGCGGCATGTGGAGCGAACGACTGCTCACCAGGCGTCCCGTGAATCGATGAGCGAGCGGAGCGAGTCGACATGAAGCCGTTGGATGTCCACCACGTCTCAGTGTGCGTCACCGACGTGGCCGCCGCGCGGGCGTTCTACGTCGACGTGCTCGGGTTCGAGGAGCGCCCGGACCGGCCCGACTTCGGGTTCCCCGGCGCGTGGTTCAACGTGGGTGGTCGCCAGGTCCACCTCATCGAGGTGCCCGAGATGCCCGCGGGGGCGGGCAGCAACCACTTCGCCCTCCGGGTCGACGACATCGACGGCGCCGTCGCCGCGATCGAGGCCCACGGCGTCGCGGTCAACCGGTCGGCGTACGTGCCCAACGCCGGCCAGCAGGCGTTCCTCAGCGATCCGTCGGGCAACGGGATCGAGCTCAATCAGCCCGACCACTGATGATGAGTCCGCGCTGCCCGTCTTCGTCTTCGACGTCTGGGCCCTACGGATGCTGCGAGACGCACCCACACGTGAGTTCGACCTGACGGAGTCCGACACGCAGGGCTGAGCCCGACCACGTCAGGGCAGGACCGCGAGCCAGGGATGGCCGGGGTGAGCGACCGCGAGAGCCTGGCCCAGCCAGGCGACGGCCGCGGCGGTGAGCATCGGGCGGGCCGCGTCGAAGTCGTGCTGGTTCTTCAGCTCTCCGGACTTGGCCGTGTACAACAACTGGATCTCGGGTGCGACCACCGGGATGCCCGACTCGGTCACGACCGTGACCTCGTCGAGTGGCCTTCGGATGCGAGCATCACGACGAAAGACCCAGACGTCGTCGTGCGTCGATTCCAGGAAGAGGTCGAACGCGGCCGCCGTCGTTCTCGCCTGCAGCTGGAACGAGGGGAGCGCGATCGGATCGTCGTCGGGCCAGGCTCGCCAACCACTGCCCGGTGGATCGATGCAACGAAGCTCCCACCTCTCGCGGAGGAGAGCATGCACGCGCGCCTGGTCGTCGCGACGGGTGACGACTTCGACATCGTGGTGTTCGCGCGTCGTGGCTCCGATCCAGAGGTCGATCGCCCAACCCCCCGCGACGGCCCACCAGAG
>JBBQMI010000422.1:0-2575 GCA_038328825.1 Acidimicrobiia bacterium
CGGTCTCGAGACTCATCGCGCGGCGCCACACCTTCGGCCGGATCCTGCGGACCGTGTTGCCGTCGGAATCTTCGATGTGGTCGGCCACGTGGGGCTCGAGCATCACGCCGCCGGTGGCGACCGACTCGGCGACGAGCGCCATCTCGAGTGGTGTGACCGCGACCTGGCCCTGGCCGATTGCCGCCTGCGCGAACAGCGGTTGCGTCGCCTTGAACGTGCCCGGCTCCGGGCCGACACTCCGCACCACGTTCGGATCGAGATCGGACGGCGGGGGATCGGTGTTCACGCCGAAGCGTTCGATCCCGGTTGCCAACTGCTCACCGAGGTCGAGGCCGACCTGGCCGTAGGTCGTGTTGCAGGACACGACGAATCCTTCTTCGAGCGTGCCGCCGCACCGCTCGCCACCGAAGTTCTTGAGGGTGTTGTTCGTGAGCGGGAGCTGGAGCTCGGTCAGGAACGGGAACTTCTTTTGCACGTCGACGTGGTCGTTCAGCGTGGTCGATGCGGTCACGGTCTTGAACGTGGAACCGGGCGGGTAGAGCTCACGCCACGCCCGGGCGAGCATCGGATTGTCGGGCAGCGCGAGGAGGAACTCGCGGGTCGCCTGGGCCTTCTTCGAATCGTGGGACGCGAGCGGGGTCGGGTCGAAGGTCGGGTTGGAGTACATGGCGACGACCGCGCCGGTCTTCACGTCGAGCACGACGACCGAACCCCGCTTGCCGTCGAGACCGGCCGCGGCCGCGAGCTGCGCCTTCGCTTCGAGCGAGAGCACGACCGTGCCGGTCTGCTTCTGTGCGGACAGCCCCTGCGTGAACTGCTGGGGCAGGCTCCCGAGATTCCGGCCCGCGAGCTCTGACGAGTACTCGGCCTCGACTCCGACCGAACCGAACTGGATCGATTGATAGCCGACCACCTGCGCGAAGAGTGAGGCGGTCGCGATCGGGTAGACGCGCTGGTACTTGAGCTCGTCGTCGCTGCGAACCGACTTGGCGAGCACGACGCCTTCCGCGGTCACGATCTCGCCGCGCGGCCGGCTGATGTCGCGCAGGAACTTGCGCGCGTTCCCGGGCGCGTCCGCGAGCGCGCGGCCGTGGATGGCTTGGAGATACGTCAACTGCGCGGCGAGCCCGAGGAACAGGACCATCATCGCGACGCCGACGCGTCGGATGCCGATGTTCACCGGTCACCCGCGGTCCCGGCGCGTTCGCGCGCGGTGTCGTGAGAGATGCGCAACAGGATTGCGAGCAACGCGAAGTTCGCGACCAGCGACGATCCGCCATACGACACGAATGGAAGCGTGATGCCCGTGAGCGGGATGACACGGGTGACGCCCCCGATGATGAGGAACGCCTGGAAGCCGAGGATGGTCGCGATTCCCGCGGCGAAGAGTTGCTCGAAGGGGCGGACGGCATCGACCGCGATCCGGTACGCGCTGCCCACGAGCAACATGAACGCGGCCAGCACGCCGATGGTGCCGACGAGGCCGAGCTCCTCGCCGATCGCGGAGAACACGAAGTCGGTCGCGGCGTTCGGGATCAGCTTCGGGCTGCCGAGCCCGAGGCCGGTTCCCCCAATGCCACCCGAACCGAACGCGTACCACGATTGGATGATCTGGAACCCGCGATTCTGCGGGTCGGTCCACGGGTTGAGCCACGTGTCGACCCGTACCTGCACGTGACCGAACGCGTGGTAGGCGAACACCGATCCGATCGCGAGCAGAACCAGTGTGCCGACCAAGTACGCGCCCCGGCGAGTCGCCATGTAGAGCATCGCCGCGAACACGCCGAAGAACAGCAGCGAAGTGCCGACGTCTTGCTCGTAGCCGAGCACGAGGAGCGCCATTCCCCAAGCCAGCAGCAGCGGTCCGAGGTCACGCGGTGACGGGATGAACCAGCGGCCGAGCCGTATGCGCCCGTAGGTGAGCAGCTCGCGTTTGTCGACGAGGTAGGCGGCGAAGAACGCGACGAGTAACACCTTCGCGATCTCGCTCGGCTCGAACGTCATCGATCCGATCGCGACCCAGAGCCGGCTCCCGTTGATCGTTCGCCCGATACCGGGTAGCAGCGGAACGAGCAACGCGGCGACGCCGAGGAACGCGACGGTGTACCGGTAGCGCTCGAACACGCGCACGTCTTTCACGACCGCCAGCACGATTACGAATACCGCGATGCTGATCGCGACCCAGAGCGATTGGACGCGCGCCTGGTCCCGATCCAAGCGGGCGATGGTGACGAAGCCGATCCCGTTGAGGAGTGCAGCCAACGGGAGCAACGTGGCGTCGGCGAAGGGAGCGAACCGACGAATCGCGAGATGGGCGACGAGGTAGAGCCCGAACACCCACGCGAGGAGCGCGTAGAGATCAGGGGGAAGCGTCGGGCCGTTGGCGAGCGCGACGAGGATGTAGCCGCCGACGGTCGTGATGATCACGAGCAGCCCGAGGGACAGCTCGGACCGTCGGCGCGTTCGGGCTACAGGCGCGAGGGCCACGATCAGTGCGCGATCGTGGTGACCGACCGCGGCCGCGACGTGGTGGCCCGCGGCCGGGTCGTCGTCGTGGGCTGCTTCTTCGGTTTCG
>JBBQMI010000423.1:0-2572 GCA_038328825.1 Acidimicrobiia bacterium
CATCGTGTACGCAGCTCTGATGACCGACGACTACCCGCCGTTCCGCCTCGACCAGGGTGAAGCCGAACCCGAGCCGGTCGGACTGGGCGGGTCGACCTGATCGCGCGGACGCCAGTCACCAGTCGACGGTGGGTGCCGGCGGGAACAGGTTGTCGCGCTCGGCCATCAGGCGCGTGCAGTCCCACGACTTGGCGACGGGCTTCAGGATGATCAGGTTCTTCGCCGGGTCGGGTACCTGCTTCCAGGTGTCCTTCATGACGAACATCGGGTCGGTGGCGCCGATGATCAGCTGTTCGGAGTGATCCTCGACCGTTCCGGTGAGGGAGCGGTCGCCTTGTTCGGCGACGTCGTAGGCGAACCGCTCCCGGCGCGCGATGTAGAGGTCACCCTGGATGGCGTCGGTGACCTTGATGTGCACCGTGATCCCCGGCTTGCCGTCGTGGTCGTCGTCGGCGATGCGCGGGTCGTTCGGATCATCGGGGAGGGCATCGTTGGCCGGGTCGGCCAGGTGGATGCCGACCCCCGTTGGCGTCTCGGGCCGTTGCAGGCGGGCACGACCGTTCTGCGTGCTCACCTTGACCGCCACCGCGACCGGCTTGATCGCGCGGGTGGCCGCGTCGGAGATCGTGGTCGTGATCGTCGGCTGGTCCGTCGCCTGGTCGGCGTGGCAGAACGACTCCTTGGCCATGAGCTCACCGTTCTTCACACTCAGGTCGGTGAAGCCGTAGCTGATGATCAGGTTCTTCAAGAGTTTGCCCTCGTAGGCGACGACGTCGTAGTGCGCGTAGCGCCCAACCAGATGATCCGCAGTTGTCCCGCTCGAACGCTCAGTGCCCTTCGCCTGGTTGTCGCTGCCGCATCCAGCGACCGCAGCGATCAGCGTCGCGACGACGAAGCACACGACCACCGGAGCTCGCCGGTTCACGCGCCACGCCCCGAGAGCAGGGTCTCCCCGACGGGGAACCAGTTCGCGTGGAAGCCGAACGGGATTCGCCGGGGAAGGTGGACCGTGGCGATCGGGCCGTGCGTGACGTCGCGGGCATCGAGCACGACCACGTCGGTTGCGTCACGCTCGTCGTCGTAGACCGCGTTGACGAGCCAACCGTCGTCTTCGTTGCCGCCGTCGGGATCGGGCGCGAACACGCTCTCACCGACGTGGGAGCTGGTGCCCGCGAACCATTCCGTGCGCTCGCCGGTGCGCTCGTCGTACTTCACGATGGTGTCGAAGTCGCCGATCGGACGCCCCTCGGTCATGAACGCCGACATGTAGAGGTAGCGCGTGCGTACGCCGTTGTAGTCGTCGTTGATGCGGTTGAAGTCGCCGCTCAGGTCGTCGAACTGCTCCGACCCGGCGGTTCCCTCGGCGAGGTCGACCCAGTAGCGCGTCGGACGTCCGCCGACAGCGCTCGCGGTGGACTGATCGAGGGGGGCGTTGGGATCGATGCCGAAGTCGGGGGCGTCGAAGCGCGAGCCCGAGAACTCGACGCGGTCGCCGTCGACCCAGCCGTTCCAGAAGTGCTGCACGTGACCGGGATCGATCTCGTACCAGGTGACGTCGTCGGCCGAGCCCATTCGGGGCATCACGCCGATGCGGGTGCCGTTCTCCGGCCGCCAGCTCACCATCGGCCCGTCGCCGAGGCTCTCCATGTTGAACACGATCGGTGAGTCGAGGAACACCGCGTGGTGCTCGGTGATGATGAAGTCGTGCATCATCACCGGCGCGGGGAGATCGATCGCGACGCTGTGCACCAGCGCGCCGTCGGCGTCGACGACGTGGTACCGGAGGAACGGAGCGAAGAGCGAGTAGGCGAAGAAGCACATCTCACCGGTGCGGGGGTCGAGTCGCGGGTGCGCGGTCATCGATCCCCTGAGCCGCCCGTCGAAGTCGTACTCGCCGATGGTCTCGAGCGACGCGGTGACCTCCGTGGGTCCGCCGCCCTCCCACAACGCCAGGTAGCGCCCGGCGTGGCGGATGATGTGGGTGTTGGCCGGGTTCTTCACCGGCCCGGCGTCGCCGGTGAGCGCAGCGTCGGGGAAGTTCAGGACCTCACCCAGTCCCGGGTAGACCCCACTGCCGTGTGTGATCTCCGCCCCGAGACCCCGTGACCGGATCCAGCGGTTCCGGTACGACACCCCGTCGTCGCCGAACGTGACACCGTGGAGCATGCCGTCGCCGTCGAACATGTGGTAGCTGCCGAGCGGCTCGAACATCGGGTTCGGGCCGTTGCGGATGAAGCTGCCCCGCAGGCGTGGCGGGATCTCGCCCGTGACCGCGCAGGACTCGACGTCGAGCTCGTCGCCGACCGGCGCGAGATTTCCGCGGAGGTCGGGCTGGTTCGCCGCGTTGGTGACCTGGGTGTGAAGTGTCGAAGTCGTGGGCATCAGGTGGCTCCCGGTCAGGCGGGCTCGACGAACCCGTCGAGGGCGTCGGAGACGGCGGTCCCCTCGGGGAGCGCCTCCGGGCCGATGGCGAGGTCGACGGCGCGCTGGAAGTGGTGGATCAGACGTTCGTGCCAGCCGATTTGGAACGGACGTGCCCCCGGCGACGACACCGAAGCCTGGATCGGCGCCA
>JBBQMI010000424.1:0-2569 GCA_038328825.1 Acidimicrobiia bacterium
TACCGCGCCACCCGTGGCGAGGTCCTGGCCCGTGCCCTGACTGCCTCCCGCGGGCGCGACCGCCGAGGCCACGACGTGTTCGATGGCGTACTGGGTGCACACCCCGCAGTCGTAGCACGGGGTCCAGCGACAATCGGGGAGGCCGTGCTCGGCGAGGGCCTGCTTCCAGTCCTGCCAGAGGAAGTCGCGGTGGAGACCGGCGGCGACGTGGTCCCACGGCAGGATCTCGTGCTCGTCGCGGTGCCGGGTGACGTACCAGTCGGGGTCGAGGCCCGCGGCGGCCATGCCCTCGAGCCAGCGCGAGAGCTCGAAGCGCTCGCTCCACTCCTGGAACGTGCCGCCGTTGCGCCAGACGTGTTCGATCGCAGCGCCGACGCGCCGGTCGCCGCGGCTCACGATGCCCTCCGCGAACGACGCCTCGGGGTCGTGCCAGCGCAGCTGCACACCGGTGCGCTTCGTCGCGTCGCGCAGCATCGACACTTTGCGCCGCATCTCGTCGACACCGTTCTGGCCGAACCACTGGAACGGGGTGTGCGCCTTCGGCACGAAGCCCCCGACCGACGCGGTGCAGCTCGCTTGCTTCGTGTACTTCTTGCCCACCGCGACGACGTTCTTCGCCAGTTCGGCGATGCCCATCGTGTCTTCGTCCATCTCGGTGGGGAGGCCGGTGAGGAAGTAGAGCTTCACCCGCCGCCAACCCTGCGAGTAGGCGCCATCGACCGCGGCGTAGAGATCTTCCTCGGTGATCATCTTGTTGATCACCTGGCGCAGCCGCCACGTGCCCGCTTCGGGCGCGAACGTGAGCCCGGTGCGCTTCACCTTCTGGATCTCGCTCGCGATCCCGACCGTGAACGCGTCGACGCGCAACGACGGGAGCGAAAGGCCCACGTTGCCGCAACCCGACTGCTCGTTCACGAGATCGGCGACCAGGCCGTCGATCCCCGAGAAGTCGGCGCTCGACAACGACGTGAGTGCGACCTGGTCGTAGCCGGTGCGGCGGAGACCATCTTCGACCATGGTGCGGACCTGCTCCACCGGACGCTCGCGCACCGGGCGCGTGATCATCCCGGCCTGGCAGAAGCGACACCCTCGGGTGCAGCCTCGGAAGATCTCGACGTTGAGCCGGTCGTGGACGACCTCGATGAGCGGCACGAGCTGACGCTTGGGGTACGGCCAGTCGGCGAGGTCGGCGACCGTCCGCTTCTCGACCCGTTCGGGGACGTCGGCGTAGCGGGGCTCGACCGCGGCGATGCGGGGTCCGTCGTACGAGACCTCGTACATCGACGGCACGTAGACACCCGGGATGGTCGCGAGGTCGTGGAGCACGGCTTCGCGCGAGGCGCGACCACCACGCTTCCAGGCGCCGATCACCTCGGTGATGTCGCCCACCGGCTCCTCGCCGTCGCCGATGACGAAGGCGTCGACGAAGTCGGCGAAGGGCTCCGGATTGAAGGTGCAGTGACCGCCGGCGAGCACGAGCGGGTGCTCCGGCGACCGGTGCTCGGCCCGCACCGGGACCCCGGCGAGGTCGATGCAGTTCAGGAGGTTGGTCGCCACCAGCTCGGCCGACAGGTTGAACGCGAGGACGTCGAAGTCGCCGGCGGCGCGGTGGGTGTCGACCGAGAACAGCGGCACACCCGCAGCCCGCAGCTCGGCCTCGAGATCGCTCCAGGGCGCGTAGGAACGCTCGGCGACGGCGTCGTCGCGCTCGTTGAGGATCTCGTAGAGGATCTGGAGCCCCTGGTTGGGCAGCCCGATCTCGTAGGTGTCGGGATAGAGCAGCAGCCAGGCGACCTGGCCGGGCTTGTGGTCCGGCCGGACGCTGCCGCGCTCCATACCGATGTAGCGAGCGGGCTTCTCGACCCTGGCCAGGAGCGGTTCTATCCGCGGCCAGAGGCTTGACATCCCCTCCAGCCTAGTTCGCGGCGCGTCCTGTCCGAAACGGACGGCTCGTGCGGTTTTCGGCTCAGCTGAACCTACGCATGTGGACGTTTGCGACCAGGCCGACGCAGGCGAAGCACACGATGGTCGACGAGCCCCCGTAGCTCATGAACGGGAGCGGGATCCCGGTGATCGGCATGATGCCCATCGTCATCCCCACGTTCTCGAAGATCTGGAAGGTGAACATGGCGATGACCCCGACACACACGAGCGTGCCGAAGAAGTCGTTGCTCAACCGGGCCGTTCGCCACGTGCGCCACACCACCACGGCAAAGAGCACCAGGAGCGTGGCGGCGCCGACGAAGCCGAGCTCCTCCCCCACCGCGGTGAAGATGAAGTCGGTGTGCTGCTCGGGCACGAAGCGGCCGTTGGTCTGGGTGCCCTGACCCAGCCCCTCACCGGTGACGCCGCCGTTGGCGATCGCGATCTTCGACTGGTCGAGGTTGTAGGTGGTACCCCGCGTGTCGCCCCCCTGGTCGAGAAACGACGTGAGCCGGTCGACCTGGTACTGCTTCAACACCCCGAGGTTCACCGCGCCGATCGCGCCGGTGACGACCACCATCGCGAGGATCGCGAGGTACCGACCCTTCACGCCGCCGATCGTGAGCATCGCGATGGTGGTCGTCAC
>JBBQMI010000425.1:0-2551 GCA_038328825.1 Acidimicrobiia bacterium
CGAGCGCCTCACAGGCCCGTCCGGCCGCGGCCCGCGTCGCGAGCCGCGGCCGCCGGGGCCAGAGGACGGTGGCCAGCACCGTGGCGACGACGCCGGCCAGCACCCAACCGCCGGCGCGGGGGCCGATGTCGCTCGCGCTGCCCTCGACCGTGGCACCGAGGACGAACGACAGGATGGCCGGGCTCACCGCGGCATTGCAGGAACCGCCGAAGAACCCTGCGAACCGGATCGTGAACCCGACGACCACCATCACCCCCGCCGCGAGCCACGCGTGGCCCGACACCAACGTCCCCAACCCCACGAGCGCGGCGCCGACCGCCGCGAGGGTCAGGTAGGCCCGGGCCCGAGGCCAGGGCGCGCCACCGAAGTCGGCGAAACCGAGGAACGCGAACGCGCCGAACGCTCCGAAGAGCGCGGCCTCACCGCTCCCGACGACCTCGAGGAGGAACGCGAACGTGAGGGGCGCCGCGATCGCGACCCGCAGTCCCTTCTGCAGCGCGAGGTGCCCCGGATCCGCGGGACGGTGCACCCACGACGCGAGGTGACGCAACCGCCCGCTCAGCTGCCGGCGAGACGCTCGACGACCGGCGCGAACGCGTCGACCTGGTCGTCGCCGATCACGATGTAGCTCACGCCCCACCGTTCGCGGCGCTCCACGAGCGTGTCGCAGATCTCGTCGACGGTGCCGAGCAGCGCGATCCCCGATTCGAGCGCGTCGTCGGCCGACATCCCGAACGCCGGTGCGGCCGCTTCGGCGAGTGACTTCCGGTCGTCGGTGACCGACGCGAAGAAGTACCGGATCTGCAGCTCGATGCTCTCGAAGCGGTCGCCGGCGCCTTCGCGGATCCAGTCGATCTTGCGGGCGGTCTGGTCGGCGACGGTATCGGCGGCCTGGCTCGAGTCGAGCTCGCCGGCGCGCAGGTTCGGGTTGATGCCGATGATGTCGGCCTCCCGTCCCGCGAGAGTCAACACCTTCTTGCCGCCGCCACCGATCAGGATCGGAAGCGGTTGCTGGACCGGCTTCGGGATCGCGTCGTAGTCGGTGATCGTGTAGTGCGTGCCCGAGAAGCTGAACGGTCCCTCGGCGAAGCACCCCTTGATCACTGCGAGCGCCTCCTCGAGGCGGGCGATCCGCACACCGGCGCCGTCGTAGGCAAGGCCGAGGGCGTCGTAGTCGACCCGCATCCACCCCGCACCGAGGCCGAGCTCGACCCGACCGTCGGACAGCAGGTCGATCGTGGCCGTCTCCTTGGCGAGGATCGCCGGGTGCTTGTAGTCGTTGTCGAACACGAGGGCGCTCACCCGCAACGTCGACGTCGCCTCCGCGGCCATCGCAAGGCCGACCATCGGCGCGAGCCGCGTGTCGATGAAGTGGTCGGGCATGAAGAGCGTCGCGTAGCCGAGGCCCTCGATGCGGCGGGCCTTCTCGCGCCAGTCCGCGCCCGTGGGCGAGTCCGACACCTGCACTCCGAAACGAAAAGGTCGGGTCACGGGTCGAATCGTATTCAGGTTCCGGCGAGCGCGCCGACGACAGGAGCGACGTCGTCGAGGAACTCCTCGGGGAACACGTGGTAGCTGAAGCCCCATCGTTCTCGCCGGTAGCGCAGCTCCTCGACCATGGAGTCGACGGTGCCGATGAGCAGCACCGGGGTGTGGAGCGCTTCGTCGGCCGCGACCTCGAACGATCCCGCGATCCCGGCGGCGAGCGCATCGGGATCCTCCGTCACATGCACGAACCCGACGAGCGACTGCAGCTCGATGCGGTCGAAGCGCGCACCGGCCGCCTCACGCACCCACTCGATCTTCTGGTCGGTCGACGGGCCGCTCAGCGAGAGCGCGGCGTCGTGCGCGTTCGGATCGCCCGACCTCAGGTTCGCGTTGATCCCGACGACGTCGGCCTCGCGCGCGGCGAAGCTCAGCACCCGCTTGCCCCCGCCGCCGATCACGAACGGCACCGGCTGCTGCACCGGCTTGGGATGCCCGTCGAGCTCGGTGATCGTGTAGTGCTCGCCCGAGAAGCTGAACGGCCCATCGGCGAAGAGGCCCTTCACGATCGCGACCGACTCGATCAAGCGGTCGATGCCCAACCCGGGCCGGTCGAGCGGGATCCCGGCCTTCTCGTAGTCGACGGTCATCCACCCGGCGCCGAGCCCGGCCTCGAGCCGCCCGTCGGAGAGGAGATCGATGGTCGCGAGCTCCCGGGCGAGCACGACCGGGTGCTTGTAGTCGTTGCCGAGCACGAGCGCGCCGACGCGCAGCGTGTCGGTCACCGCGGCCGCGGTCGCCATCGCCGGGATCGGGGCGAGGGGGTGGTCGACGAAGTGGTCGGGCACGAAGAGCGTCGACAGGCCGAGCGCTTCGGCCCTGCGGGCCAGGTCGGCGAACTCCTTCGCCGGACGCGCCTGCTTGGCGAGGATCCCGAATCGGAAGGGGTTCACCGACCCGTCGACCCGAAGCCGAAGGTGTCGCGCGTGGTCTCGTCGAGAGTCTCGACCTCGACCCACTCCACCGACTCGACGCGCTGCACCACGAGCTGGGCGATGCGGTCGCC
>JBBQMI010000426.1:0-2540 GCA_038328825.1 Acidimicrobiia bacterium
CCCACCCGTGTTGTCGATCGCGAAGTCGACGCGCCCCGCGGCGACCGACGACGTCGAGAGGATCACGTCGTAATCGGTGAGCTGCACGTCGACCTTGCCGCCCGAGCTCCCACCCCCGCCGCACCCGGCGAGCGCGCTGAGCGCGACGACGAGTGCGAGCAAGCCGACGAGTCGATGTGCTCTAGCCACCGGCAACCGCGGGGATGATGCTGACCGTCTGGCCATCGGCCACCGGTGTGTCGAGCCCGTCGAGGAAACGGATGTCCTCGTCGGCGACGAAGACGTTCACGAACCGGCGGAGACCGCCGGTGTCGTCGTTGAGCCGTTCCCCGAAGCCGGGGTGCGCCGTCTCGAGTGCCTTCAGCACGTCGGCCACCGTCGTGCCCTCGAGCGAGACCTGCGACGCGCCGCCCGACAACTCGCGGAGCTGGGTGGGGATGCGGACGGTGACGGCCATGGCCTAGTTCTCCTCGATCGACGGGAACGCCTCGTGGAACGCGTCGAGGCTCGGGGCGATGACCGCGGTCGGCTTCACCGTCGGGGCCACCGCTTCCAGGGTCTTGAGGCCGTGGCCCGTGACATAGGCGACGACACGCTCGTCGGGTCGGACGACGCCCGATGCCGCGAGCTTCTTCAGGCTCGCGATGGTCACTCCACCCGCGGTCTCGGCGAAGATGCCCTCGGTGCGGGCGAGCAGCTTGATCCCCTCGACGATCTCGTCGTCGGTGACCGCGGCCAGCGCACCCCCGGTCGTGCGAACGGCTTCGATGGCGAAGTAGCCGTCGGCCGGGTTCCCGATCGCGAGCGACTTCGCGATGGTCGACGGCTTGACCGGCTTGATGTTGTCGGTGCCCTCGCGCCACGCGGTCTCGACCGGCGAGCAGCCGGTGGCCTGCGCTCCCGACACGCGGACACGGGGCTCTTCGTCGAGGAGGCCGACCTTGTGCAGCTCGCCGAAGCCCTTGCGGATCTTCGTGAGCAGTGAGCCGCTCGCGACGGGCACGACGACGTGGTCGGGGGTCTCCCAGCCGAGCTGCTCGGCGGTCTCGAACGCGAGCGTCCGCGAACCCTCGGCGTAGTACGTGCGGACGTTCACGTTGACGAAAGCCCACGGGTACGTGCCGGCTATCTCGGCGCAGAGGCGGTTGACGTCGTCGTAGTTCCCGTCGATCGCGACGACGTTGCCGCCGTACACGCCGGTGGTGACGATCTTGCCCTGCTCGAGGTCCGCGGGAACGAACACGTAGCTCGGGATCCCCGCGTGGGCGGCGTGCGCGGCGACTGCGTTCGCGAGGTTGCCGGTCGACGCGCAGGCCGCGGTCTTGAAGCCGAACTCTGCGGCCTTCGACAGCGCGACGGTGGTGACGCGGTCCTTGAACGAGTTCGTCGGGTTGACGGTGTCGTTCTTGATCCAGACCTCACCGAGGCCGAGCTCGTCGGCGAGGCGCTCGGCCCGGACGAGCGGCGTGAACCCGGCGCCGAGGTAGAGGGCGGGGTTGCGCTCCACCGGGAGGAGGTCCTGATACCGCCAGATGCTCAGCGGGCCGTCGGCGATCGACTCCCTGCTGATCCTCGACGCGATCGCCTCGTAGTCGTAGGCGACCTCGAGCGGGCCGAAGCACCACTCGCACGTGTAGATCGGTGCGACCTCGTACTCGCGGCCGCACTCTCGACACCGAAGTCCCTGTACGTGGACCATGACCTGCGCTCCTGTCGTCCGTGAACCGGAGTTCTTCGTACCCGGTTCGGTCTCGACGCGCTCTCGAGCGCCTCGAGCGGATGACCGTGGAGACGGTCCGCTCTCGGGCTACTCATCGTTCGGGCATTGGCACCTGACCACCACGTCCGGGTCGTTCCCGGGGTGGATGGAGGTTGCCGCGGCGTCGCAGGGCCCGTCCCTCGGCCGCTCTCGATGAGCGCGTATTGCGCTGAGAGTTTGCCACGGCGGGAACGCCGGAGGCAACGCATACACTTCCCGCCGTGCCCGGTCACCCCCATCACCGGGATTTTCTCCCGGTCGACCTCGCCAGACGCAAGGCTGAACAAGGCCTGACGGTCTCGGTGTGCCTCCCTGCCCGCGACGAGGAGGCCACGGTGGGCCACATCGTCGGCACGGTCCGGCGGGAGCTCGTCGAGGCCGTCGACCTGGTCGACGAGATCGTGGTGCTCGACGACGGCTCGACCGACGCCACCGCCCGGGTCGCCACCGAGGCCGGCGCGCGCGTCGTGGCGGAGTTGTCCGTGCTCGCAGAGTGCGGGCCCGGGTCGGGCAAGGGCAACGCCATGTGGAAGTCGCTCTACGCCTGCGAGGGCGACCTCGTCTGCTGGGTCGACGCCGACATCCGCAACTTCGGCGCGCACTTCGTGACCGGACTGCTCGGACCGTTGCTCACGCGGCGCGGCGCCGCGTTCGTGAAGGGCTTCTACGACCGGACCTCACACGGCGAGCCCGGCGGCGGCCGCGTCACCGAGCTGGTCGCGCGTCCGCTCCTCTCGCACCTCTTCCCTCCGCTCGCGCAGATCGTGCAGCCGCTCGCCGG
>JBBQMI010000427.1:0-2510 GCA_038328825.1 Acidimicrobiia bacterium
CCGAACGGATCGGGCAAGACCACGCTGCTCGAGATGCTCCTCGGCCTGCTCGCGCCGGCCGCCGGCGAGCTCACGGTCCTCGGCGACGCGCCCCACAAGGGCAACCCCCGGATCGGGTACGTCCCCCAGAACTACACCGCCGCGATCGGTGAGGCGATCCGCTGCCGCGACCTCGTCGGCCTCGGACGCAGCGGAGCGAACTGGGGCCTGGGTCGCCGCTCCCGCGACGACCGGGCGCGTGTCGACGCCGCACTCGCCGCGGTCTCGGCCGACGCCTTCGCGACACGGCGGATCTCCCAGCTGTCGGGGGGTCAGCAACAGCGGGTCGCGATCGCGCAGGCGCTCGTCGGCGATCCCGAGCTGCTCCTCCTCGACGAGCCCCTTGCGAACCTCGACGTACGCAACCAGCACGAGATCGTCGAACTGCTCGGCGCGCTGCACGAGCAGCGCAACGTGACCATCCTCGTGGTGGTCCACGACCTGAATCCGTTGCTCTCCATCCTGAGCGGCGCCGTCTACCTGCTCGACGGCCACGCGCACTACGGCGCGATCGGCGACGTCGTCGACAGCGAGCTGCTCACGCACCTCTACGAGACCCCGATCAAGGTCGTCCGCACCGCGCAGGGCGACCTCTTCACGCGGAGCACCTGAGCCGGTGGTGCACCTGCTCGCCGACGTCGGCTTCCAGTCGAACTGGTTCGACACCCTGCAGGCGAACTTCATGCGCAACGCCTTCATCGGCGGCACGCTGGTCGCGATCGCGTCGGGTCTGATCGGGTACTTCGTGGTGATCCGTCGCGACGCGTTCGCGGCCCACGCGCTCGGCCACATCGGGTTCCCGGGCGCGACGCTCGCCGTGCTCCTCGGGATCCCCGTGACCCTCGGGCTCGCGGTGTTCTGCGTGACGGGAGGTCTTGCCATCGGTGCGCTCGGCAAGCGGGTGGCCAACCGTGAGGTCGCCACCGGAACGATCCTCGCCTACGCGACCGGGCTCGGGGTGCTCTTCGCCTCCCTCGCGTCGGAGAACACGAGCGCGATCACCAACGTCCTCTTCGGCAACCTCCTCGCGATCTCGGTCGGACAGATCCGGATGTTCACCCTCTTCACCGTCGGCCTGCTCGTCGCCCTCGCGGTCGTCGCCCGCCCCTTGTTGTTCTCGTCGGTCGATCCCCAGGTGGCCGAGGCCAAGGGGGTCCCGGTGCGCGCGCTCGGCATCGCGTTCATGGTGCTGCTCGCACTCGCGATCACCATGGCCGTCCAGGTCGTCGGGACGCTCCTCCTCTTCGCGCTCGTCGTCACCCCGGCCGCGGCCGCGCTCGCGATCACGGCGCGTCCGGCGGCCGTGCTCGCGATCGGTACGGGGATCGGCCTCGCGTCGGTGTGGCTCGGCCTCGTGGTGGCAGTGATGTTCAACCTGCCGCCGAGCTTCTGCATCGTCACGCTGTCGTGCGCGACCTGGCTCGTGACGCTCGTCGCCACCCGCCGTACCCGCCGTCGCGTCCGACACCGCCCGGCCGCGCACGACCACCACCACCCCGAACCCGTCCAACACCTCGCCTGACCGCGGCCAGCGTTGGTGCGATGGGGCACCACAGAGGGTGGACGATCGCACCAACGGGCGAAGAGGGACCGCGCGCTACTCGAGGGAGGCGTACTCGGTGGAGCGATCGTCGGTGCGGCGATCGCCGATCGCGGCGACCACCGCGGCGAAGTCGTCGAGGAGCTCGGGAACGTGTTTCGCGTTGCCGGCCTGGACCGTCGCGTGGAGGCTGTCGGGCGGGGCCTGGCGGTCGAAGAACCAGCCCTGCTTGCGGAGCTCGTCACCGACGAGGAAGACGTCGACCGCTTCGGGATCGCTCGCCGCGATCGCGCAGAGCGTCGACTCCGGTTGGCCGACCACCGTGAGGCCGGGGATCGCCCGCACCCCGGCTTCGAGTGCGATCCGGCCGTCGTAGGCCTCGGTGGCGAGCCGGACGTAGCCGTCTTCGCCGATGTAGTGGAGCACGGCCCACGCGGCGGCGTACGGCGACGTCGGCTTCGAGCCGGCGACACCCGACGACGCGTAGAAGCCGCCGAGCCAGTCGCTGAACACGAACGCCTGACGCTTGCGGAGCGCCTCGGTGCGGTACAGCACGACCGACGCGCCCTTGTTGGCGTACCCGTACTTGTGCACGTCGGCCGACATCGACGTGACGCCGGGTACACGGAAGTCGAACGGCGGGATCGGCTTGCCCGCCTTCACGAGGAACGGAAGGACGAACCCGCCCATGCACGCGTCGACGTGGCAGAGGATGTCGGCGTCGACGGCCAGCGCGGCGATGTCGGTGATCGGATCGACCACACCCTGAGGGTACTGAGGTGCGGATCCTACGACGAGCACCGTATGGTCGTTGATCGCCGCGGCCATGGCGTCGACGTCGGCGCGGAAGTCTTCGCGCACCGGTATGCGGACGGCCTTCAGGCCGAAGTAGTGCGCGGCCTTGGCGAAGGCCGCGTGGGCGCTGGTCGCG
>JBBQMI010000428.1:0-2508 GCA_038328825.1 Acidimicrobiia bacterium
GTACGGCTGCATGTGCCGGACCTCGACCTCGTCGGGGTCCCACATCAGCTGGGGCCCATCAGCGCGGGAGCAGGGCCCACACGAGCAGGCCGATGATCACGACGAGCGCGGCCCCGACCACCACGATGTCGGAACCGCGCGAGACGCGCTTGCGGAACGGGTTGTAGCCCACGCCGGTACGGTACCTGCCGTTCCCGGGCCGGCAGTCACGAGGGAGTCCACCCGATGCGCGACGAGACCACCTACGAGACGCTGCGCGTCGAGCGGGCCGACGGTGTGGTGACACTCACCGTCACGCGGCCCGAGAAGAAGAACGCGATGAACCTCCGCATGTTCCAGGAGCTGCTCGCGGTGTTCGACGACGTGACCGTCCGGCGCGAAGACCGGGTCCTGCTGATCACCGGTGAGGGCGACGGGTTCTGCTCGGGCGCCGACCTCACCGACCCGTCGTCCGGCGAGGCGACCTCCGGGGTCGGCGCCTCCGTCGACTACATGCGCCTCGTGGGTCGGTGCGCGCTCCGTCTCCACGAGCTTCCCAAGCCGACGGTCGCCGCGGTGAACGGCGTGGCCGCGGGCGCGGGGTGCAACCTCGCGCTCGGCTGCGACATCGTGATCGCGGCGGAGCGGGCCCGGTTCATCGAGATCTTCTCCAAGCGGGGCCTCGTCGTCGACTTCGGCGGTTCGTGGCTGCTTCCCCGACTGGTCGGCCTGCACCGGGCCAAGGAGCTGATCTTCCTCGCCGAGTCGGTCGACGCGAAGCAGGCGGGCGAGATCGGGCTCGTCAACCGCGTCGTGCCGTCGGAGCTGCTGCTCGACGAAGCGCGCTCGGTCGCGACGAAGCTCGCGGCGCTGCCGCCGATCCAGCTGTCGGTCACCAAGCGCCTGCTGAACCAGTCGCTGGCGGTGTCGATGTCGGAAGCACTCGAGTTCGAGGGGATCGCGCAGTCGCTCATGTTCCGCACCGCCGACACCACCGAGGCGATGCTCGCGTTCGCGCAGAAGCGCGACGCCGCCTTCACGGGGGAGTGAGGCGCGGGTCCGCGGCGGTCAGTGGGGTTGCGCTTCGGCGCCGGTCGTGGCGTCGTCGCGCAGCTCGGCCTGAGCGGCCCGGACTTCGTCCCACGCCGGCTCGATGACACGCCGGATGAGGCTGTTGTGGGCCTCCCACGCCGCGCCGCAGCGCTCGCAGGTCAGCATCAGCGAGCCGCCCGAGAAGGCCTCGGCCGAGATCAGCGTTGCGTCGTAGGGACACCGTTCGAAGGTCACACGTGATGTCTCGGCATCTCGGCCGGATCGCTTGAACCGGAGATCCGGGTACCGGGGAGGGATCTTCAGCTCGGCCACCAGCGCCCGCGCTCGGAGCGGGCCCGGCCGTCACGGGCGAGGGTGCACAAGGCCAGGGCGACGGCACCGACCTCGAGGCCGCTGCGGTGGGCGAGCTGGTCCGGGCCGGCGGGCTCGCCGGCGAAGGCGGCGAGGACCCGGGCAGCATCACCCGTGACCGGGGTCGGCTCGACCGCTTCGGCGGGCCCCCGTCGGCACCCGGGGGTGCAGCCGAGGCGGAGGATCACGTCGTCGTTGCGCAGGAGGGGGTGGGCGCCGTCTCGGATGAGCTCGTTGCAGCCCTCGGCCGCCGGGTTGCGGCGCGATCCGGGCACGGCGAACACGTCGCGGCCGTAGCGCATGGCGTGCTCGGCGGTGATCCGGGCCCCGCCGCTGGCGGTGGCCTCGACGACGACGGTGATGTCGGCGAGCGCGGCGATGATCCGATTGCGGACGGGAAACCGTCGCGGCTCCGGGCGGGTGCCGAACCCCGACTCGCCGACCACGAGCCCCGCAGCCCGTACCTCCGCGTAGAGCGCGCGGTGTCGGCGCGGGTACTCGACGTCGAGTCCGGTCGCGACCACCCCGATCGTGGCCCCGCCGGCGTCGAGCGCGCCCTGGTGCGCGGCCGCGTCGATGCCGATCGCCAATCCGCTCACCACGGTGACGCCGGCGGCACAGAGATCGGCGGCGAGCGTGCGTGCGTCGTCGAGCCCGTGCGGCGTGGCCGCGCGCGTGCCGACGATCGCGACCCGGGGCGCGTCGAGGGCGTCGAACCCTGCTCCCTCGGCGAGCAGCACGGCGGGGTGATCGGGGATCAGCTCGGGATCGATCGGGAAGTCGGGGTCGCTCGCGAGGAGCACGCGCGTCCCGCGGCTGCGGAGGGTCGCCTCCATCGCCGCGAGGCTCGGAGCGTCGCCGGCGACGGTGCGCCACGCGCGCAACGTCGACACCGGAACGGGCGGATCGAAGCACCTCGAGGCGCCGCCACGCGCGACGGCGTCGAGCGCGTCGACCGGATCGGGCCACCGCCGCAGCAGGGCGCGCAATCGGGGCGCCGTGACGTCGGGCAATCCCGTGAGCACCGCCGCCGCGACGTCCGGCCGTTCCACTGCGTTCACGTCCTGACGGTTCGCTGCGTTGCGCGGCCTCGATCGCTCACCCGTCGGCGGTCCTTCGTCCGTG
>JBBQMI010000429.1:0-2499 GCA_038328825.1 Acidimicrobiia bacterium
CCTCGCGGTCGCGTCGAAGACGTTCGAGCTCTCGCAATACCTCGTTGCCGAACTGGGCCGCGTCGATCTCGGCGCGCGGGTCGACGCGCGGGTCACGGTGCACGACGCGTGCCACGGATTGCGCAACCTCGGTGTGGGCGATGCCCCGCGCCGGCTCCTCGAGTCGGCGGGGGCGACGATCGTCGAGATGGTCGAGCCCGAGACCTGCTGCGGCTTCGGCGGCACGTTCTCGATCGAGCACGGCGAGGTCGCAGGGCCGCTCGCCGACGACAAGCTCGCGCATGCAGCGGCCACCGACGCGGAGTACCTGGTGAGCGGCGACAGCGCGTGCCTCCTGCACCTCGAGGGCCGTCGTCGCCGTACCGGCACCGGACCCCGCTCCATCCACCTCGCCGAGCTCCTCGCCCAGGGCCTTCCGTGAACGCCGGCGAGAACGGGACCGTGCGCGCAGCGGAGCCTCCGGACGTAGACCGGGGTACGGAAACAGGTGCGCGATCGAGGAGGCGCAGCGGAGCGCACCATGGAATCGTGACGCCCGGCGACTCGTTCTCGGCGCGGGCGACGCACGCAGTCGCGGATCCCGAGCTGCAGCGGGCGTTGCGGAACCTCGATGTTCGGCTGCACACCGCCCGGGCCGTGGCCGAGACCACACCCCGCATGAAGGACGCTGCCGCTGCGGTCCGTCGGGAGGTGCTCGCCGACCTCGACGGGTGGCTCGACCGGCTCGAGGCATCGCTCACTCGCGCGGGCGCGAGGGTCCACCGGGCCGACACGCCGGCCGAGGCGCGCCGCGTCGTGCTGGATCTCGTGCGGGCGAAGGACGCGCGCACGGTGGTGAAGTCGAAGTCGATGGCCACAGAGGAGATCGACCTCGGCGCCGCGCTCGAAGCCGTCGGCATCGAGGTCGTCGAGACCGACCTCGGTGAGTACATCGTGCAGGTCGCCGAGGAGCGGCCGTCGCACATGATCACTCCCGCGATCCACAAGACGCTCGACCAGATCGCGACCGTGCTCGGCACACGAGCCGACGGTCCGCTGCCGGTCGAACGGGAGGCGCTCGCGGCGTGGACCCACAACCACCTCCGCCCCGCGTTCCTGCGTGCCGACGTGGGGATCAGCGGTGTGAACTTCGCCGCCGCCGACACCGGGACGATCACGATCGTCACCAACGAGGGCAACGGTCGACTCGGCACCACCTGGCCACGCACCCACATCGCGGTGATGCCGATCGAGAAGGTGATCCCGCGCTTCGCCGATCTCGCCACGCTCGTTCCGCTGCTGACGCGCAGCGCGACCGGGCAGTCGTTGTCGAACTACCTCTCGATGATCACGGGCCCGCGCCGCGACGGTGAGAGCGACGGGCCCGACGAGCTCCACGTCGTGTTCCTCGACCACAACCGGCGGGCGATGCTCGGCACGCCGTACGAGGAGATGCTCGCCTGCATCCGGTGCGGCGCATGCCTCAACGTGTGTCCGGTGTACCGGAAGGTGTCGGGCCATGCCTACGACGCCGTGTACAGCGGCCCGATGGGCAAGATCCTCACGCCGCTGCTCAGCCTCGGCGAGGAAGGCCGTGACCTCCCCGGCGCGTCGTCGTTGTGCGGCGCGTGCACCGAGGCCTGCCCGGTGGAGATCCCGCTCGCGGATCTCCTCGTCCGACTGCGCGCCGATCTGCGCGTCCCGGGACCGCTGCGACCCCTCGCCGCGCCGCCCGGCCTCGGCGCGCCCGTCGGCCACGACCGCCTTCCCGGTGAGGGCTACGCGTGGTCGTCGGCGCGCGCGCCTCTCGCATCGCGCCCCGCGCCCCGCTCGGCGAAGCATCTGCTCTTCACCACGTGGTCGCGGGTCTGGGCCTCGCCGGCGGGTTACCGGGCGAGCGCGGCAGCCGCGCGTCTCCCCGGTCGCGTCGGACGCGACTGGGCCCGGAGCATGCCACTCGTCACCGGGTGGACGACGACGCGCGACCTCCCGCTCCCCGACCGACACTCGTTCCGCTCCCGGTGGGCCGGGCGGACACCGGGCGCGCGTGAGTGGTGACCCCGACGTCGACTGACACGCTCCGGGCGGCCCTCACCGCCAACACCGTCTCCGTGTACGGACCCGTCGACGCGGCCGACGCGACGGAGCACGTCGTCGGGCGCGCGCTCCTGCACGCCGCCGGCCGCGCGGTCGCGGTCACTCCCGCCGACGCCCTCGTCGAGACGCTCGGCATCGTCGACGCACTGCGCGGCGCGGGCGTCGCGGTCCTCCTCCCCGACGACGACGACTGGCGCGGGCGCCTCCCCGACGCCGGACTCGGAGTGACGGGCTCGACCCTCGCCGTCGCCGAGACCGGCTCGCTCCTCCTCGCCGCGGGTCCGGGATCGCCGCGCGGGGTGAGCCTCCTCCCGCCGGTGCACCTCTGCCTCGTGGCCGTCGCCGACGTCGTCGCCACCTTCGCCGACGCGATCGCCCGGGTCGGGAGCGGGCCGCTTCCCAGCGCCCTGACCTGGGTGGGCG
>JBBQMI010000430.1:0-2494 GCA_038328825.1 Acidimicrobiia bacterium
GATCGGGATCAGCACGCAGAAGTTGCACGCACGCGGCCCCATGGGCCTGCGCGAGCTCACGACCTACAAGTACGTCGTCTGGGGCGACGGTCAGGTGAGGGGATAGCACCGTGGCAGAACGTTTCGACTCGGTCGACGAGGTGGTCGACCGCCTGCGCGGCGCCGACTACCTGGCCGACAGCAGCATCGCCGGCGTGGTGTTCCTCGCCGACCGGCTCGAGAAGCCGGTCCTCGTCGAGGGACCTGCCGGTGTGGGCAAGACCGAGCTGGCCAAGGCGGTGGCGGAGGTCACCGGCTCGCGGCTCATCCGTCTCCAGTGCTACGAGGGCCTCGACGAGTCGAAGGCGCTCTACGAGTGGAACTACAAGAAGCAGCTGCTGCGCATCCAGGCCGACCGGGAGCACGAGGGCGACTGGGCCGAGGTCGAGTCCGACATCTTCTCGGAGCCCTTCCTGCTCACCCGCCCGCTGCTCGAGGCGATCCGCGCCGAGGAGCCGATCGTGCTGCTCATCGACGAGGTCGACCGGGTCGAGATCGAGACCGAGGCACTCCTGCTCGAGGTGCTGTCCGACTTCCAGGTGTCGATCCCGGAGCTGGGCACGATCACCGGGAAGCAGCGTCCGATCGTGCTGCTCACGTCGAACAACACGCGCGAGCTCTCCGAGGCCCTCAAGCGTCGGTGCCTGTTCCTGCACATCGACTACCCCGACATCGAGCGCGAGAAGGACATCGTGCGTGTGCGGGTGCCCGAGATCGACGACGCCCTCGCGGAGCAGGTCGCACAGGTCGTGCGCTCGATCCGCGCCCTCGACCTGAAGAAGGCACCGTCGATCTCGGAGACGATCGACTGGGCCCGGACCCTGCTGTTCCTCGGTCGCAACGAGATCGACCCTCAGGTCATCGGCGAGACCTTGCACGTCTTGCTGAAGTACCAGTCCGACATCACGAAGGCCCGCAAGGAGCTCGGCGTCGACGCGGGAGCGGCTCCCACCGGTCCGCGCCGGTGACCGTGTGCACTGGGCGAAGCTGAACGACGCGATGACGCGCACCGACGGACCGCTGATCACGCCGCCGGGCGACACGCTGCTCGACGTGCTCCAAGGATTCGTGCACGAGCTGCGCGCCGCCGGACTTCCCGTCTCGATGACGGAGAACCTCGACGCGATGCGCGCGCTCGAGCACGTGTCGCTCGAAGACCGCCAGTCGTTCAAGTCGGCCCTGGCCGCGACGATGGTGAAGCACCATCAGCACGCCCGTGCATTCGAGACCGTCTTCGACGTCTACTTCTCGCTCATCGTCCCCGGGATGGGCGGCGACGGGTTCGACGAAGACGGAACCGAAGGCGCCGAGGGCCTCGACTCGGAGATCCAGGGCACCGGCGGCTCGGGGGGAGAGGGCCAGGTCTCCGCCGAGGAGCTCGCCGAGATGCTGCTGTCAGCCATGATGAACATGGACCGCGAGCAGCTCCGCAAGATCGCCGCCGCGGCGGTCGCGCGCTTCGCGGGCATGGAGCCCGGTCGCCCCGTCGGCGGCACGTACTACCTCTACCGGACACTGCGACAGCTCGACTACGACGGCCTCGTCGCCAAGATGATGGGTCGCGCGCAGGAGCAGCAACAGAACGACGACGCCGACGACCTCGACTCGCTCGCGGAGCGGTTCCAGCGCGAGGAGTTCGAGGAGCGCCTGAAGGTGTTGCGCGACCTCGTGGAGTCGGAGATCCGGCGTCGGCTCGTGGCCGACCGCGGCGCCGAGGCGATGGCCCGCACGCTGCGCAAGCCGCTCCCCGAAGATGTCGATTTCATGCACGCGTCGCGCGAGGAGATGCTCGCGCTCCAGCGGGCGATCTACCCGTTGACGCGGGCGATGGCCGCCCGACTCGCGCAACGGCGGAAGCGCCGCAACCGGGGCAACCTCGACTTCCGCGCCACGGTGCGCCACTCGTTGTCGTACGGCGGGGTCCCGGCGGAGCCGAAGTTCCGTCACCCGCGCCCGTCGCGGCCCGAGATCATGGTGGTCGCCGACATCTCGGGCTCCGTCGCCAGCTTCGCCCGGTTCACGCTGCAGTTCGTCTACGCGATGGCGGCGCAGTTCTCCAAAGTGCGCTCGTGGGTGTTCATCGACGGCATCGACGAGGTCACCCGCTTCTTCCAGGAGTCCGACGAGATCACCGAGGCCGTGCACCGGGTGAACACCGAGGCCGACGTCGTATGGGTCGACGGCCACTCCGACTACGGCCACGCGTTCGAGGTGTTCCACCAGCGCCACTTCACCGAGATCACCCCGAAGACGTCAGTGATCCTCCTCGGCGACGCGCGGAACAACTACCACGCGTCCGAGGCGTGGGTCGTGGAGGAGCTCCGCTCCCGCGCCCGCCACGTCTACTGGCTGAACCCGGAGCCGCGCGGCTACTGGGACAGCGGCGACTCGATCGTCTCCGAGTACGGCAAGTTCTGCGACGGCGTCTTCGAGTGCCGCAACCTTCGCCAACTCG